>SLFF01000422.1 GCA_007124395.1 Thermomicrobiaceae bacterium
CGATATGAAGCTCGCGCGCGTTTCCTGCACTGTCGACACGGCCCCAGTCGTACATCCGATAGGTGACATCGCTGGCTTGCTGAATCTCGTAGAGCAGAATACCTGGCCCGATTGCGTGGGTTGTGCCGGCTGGAATGAGCAGGGTGTCCCCGCTGGTGACATGTTGATGCACTACCAGTTGATCCAGCGAGACGTTCTGTATCGCCTCAGCGATCTCGGCACGAGAGATCCCCGGCTTGAGCCCGGTGATCAGGGTGGCGCCTGGTTCGGCATGGATGATGTACCAGGCTTCAGTCTTGCCCCGTTTGCCGAGCGAAAGCGCCTCTTGATCGTTCGGGTGTACCTGCACTGACAGAACATCGGTAGCGTCGATGAATTTCGCGAGCAACGGAAATTCGTCGAATGGTTGTGTCGCTGCTATGCCTCGGGGGCCGAGCAGCCAGTCGGGGTACTTGTGGAGGAGATCAGTGATGGATTGTCCGGGCATCGGCCCGTTGAGAACCGCTGAATGATTCTCGCTTTCCAGAGATTCTCCGTAAGGGTCAGCGGTCGGCAGCTGTTTGCCCAGGAGCGTTGCCAGTCGGCGGCCTCCCCAGATCTTGGGATCGAAGCGCGGCGTCAGCAGCAACGGGGCAGGAGGTGGATACATTGTGTCAGTGTCTGCCTATTCCTCAGGGTTGAGCTGGGCCAGGCTACCGAGCGTCACCAGTCGAGCCGGAGGACGTGCCGTCATTGGCTCCAGCGAATCAGCGTCGACGCCACCCTCTGCCTCGATCATCTCGGCGACTGTCCGGAGGCAGAAAATGCCCTGACAGACGCCCATTCCGGCACGGGTGCGTCGCTTGACGTCGTTCAGTGTCAGATTCCCCTCCTGGATCGCGGCTGACACCGCAGATCGGGGGATCTCTTCACATCGACAGACGTAATCGCGCAGCCGATCGGGCAATTCCATGGTTCCTGTTCCTCTCATCGGCTGGTCAGGAAGGATTCAGCGAATCAGTCAGTCTGGATCGCTCGATTGCCTCGCGACGCGGTCGATTGGCTACCGTATTAAGCAACCCCTGTGCCCGCGTGAGTTCCGCATCACTGGCGCCAGCAGCGGCCTTTCCAGCCAGCTGACCTTCCGCAACGAGTTCCGGCAATGTGGCAATCCCCGCCGCATCCCCGGCCACGTACACGCCAACTTCGCTGGTCTGGCCGTTCAGATCCCGGAATGGGGTATATCCGCCAAGCGCCCGGACGAAGGCTCCCCGGGCTTGCGCCTGAAATGCCAGCTCGGCGTCCGGCTGTCGACCCATTGCGATGGCCAGCGCATCGACCTCGTAGACATCGTCATCGATTTCGACATGTGCCAGACGGTTGGTTCCAGACGCCCGGAAATTGTCCACCGAACCGTGCCGCACAACGATCTCCACACCGCACCGTGCCAGGTCCCCGGCAAGCTCATCGGCATCCTCGCCCTCGCCGAGGATCGCCCAGTGATGGCCGGGCAGCACGCGATGAACATGCAGGAACGTTTGAGCGGCGCGAGCGGTCAGCACTCCAGGAAGGGTCCATCCGGGAAATGGCGCGGCGATGTCGGTCGATCCGGTTGTCAGGATGATGGCGTCCGCTTGCAGTTCCTCGGCGTGGTCCTCACTGGCCAGCGCCAGAACACGATCTTCGAAGAGTCCCCATGCCACAGTGTTGAGCGACAGCGTCAGATTGCTGAAACTGGCGAGAAGCGTTTCAAGTTCGGCTGCCACCTGTGGTCCCGGGCCTGTCGCCACTGGCAGACCTGCGTTGTCGGTGAGTGTCTGACTGATTCGCCAGTGGAGGTGACCGCCAACGGCCGGATTCTCGTCGATCAGCAGAGTTCTGGCCCCTGTTTCGGCCGTAGCCAGCGCCGCGGAGATCCCGGCTGGGCCGGCTCCCACGATGGCAACATCAACGGTCCTCATGGCTGGCTGTCCTCCCATTGACCGAGACCATGCTGGGTTTCCACGCGCATGCCTTCAGTGACTGGCGTGACGCAGGTGCGGACATTCAACACGCCATCGACGATCATCAGGCAATCGCTGCAGCGGCCCACACCGCAGAACACACCGCGGGATTCGCCGGATTCCGGCATTGCCCGGCAGATGTCGATTCCGTTGGCCATGAGCGCAGCGGCGATCGGTTCGCCACTTCGTGCGCGGAAAGATTGCCCGTCAACGGTGATCTCGACAGGCTCGACATCCGGGAGCGGGCCGAGCAGCTCATGATCGTTCAACCGGCGGCCCCGGATTACGGTCGAATCGCCAGAATCGGTCATGCATCCCCCTGGAGAATGAACCTCGCCGTTTATCGATGGCGAATTGTCGCAGCACCCTTGTTCACCGTCAACGGGCATCAAACTTCGAGGCTCCGGAATGTGCTCGTCTCGCCCAGAGGATCAAGACTCCCGGCATGACGAACAGCGCGGAAATCAACGCGAAGGCGATTCCGAACGCGCCCAGCATTCCGAGCTGTTGCACTGGACCGAGATTTGCAAACGAGAGCACAAGGAACGCTCCAAAGGTTGTCAAGCCAGATCCGACAATCGCCCGCCCAGTTTGTTGAAGCGTTACTCTCGCAGACTCATCCGGCGAGGCGCCTGTCAACATTTGTTCCGCGAATCGATTGACCACATGCACGCCAAAGGGAACGCCAATACCGACCGCGATGGCAGTCATTGTTGCAGTGACTGCATTTACACTGATCCCCAGGATCCACATGGTGCCGAGCAGCAGGCTCGCACTCACCAGGGCCGGGATCATCGCAATTGCCCCAAGCGATACCTGTCGATGTGCAATCCCGTAGTATCCCGCGAGAATCGCCAGAACAATAATCAGCGTTGTGCCCAGCGACTGCAACTGGAACCCGGCCAGTTCATCGCTCATCTCGCTCATTATCATCGAGGCGCTCGTGATGAGGACTGTTCCGCCAGCCTCTTCTACTGGAGCATATGCGGCTAGCAACTCATTTCGTAACTCGCCGGCTCCAGAATCGCCGACAGTTGTCTGAATCCGGGTCAGGCTACGCGAATAACTCGAATGGACGAATAACTCGAACTCGCTGCTCGCCATCTCCTGGCTGAGAAGGTCGTAGAGCGATCGAAGATCTGCATTTTCGTCGAAGCCAGAACCAGTCCAGCCGACAGCCTCAGCTGAGAACCCCTCACCGACGCCGGTTGGCCGCCCGTTGGGATCCAGGGTCATGGACAGAACGGAACCAATTGACCGAACCTGAGGTTCGTCCGAGACTATAGCAACGCCGGGCACGTTACCGAGAGAGCCTTCTGCTTCGATTATTGCATTGACCAGCGCCGGATCAGTGAGATCTCCCTCCACAACGACGTATGTGACGTCATCCAGTTGTCCACCGAACAGGGATTCCTGGCGGTCACGCAAGAGCTCGGCGTGTGACCCAGCGGGAACAAAGTCGTCACGATCGAATGAGATCTCGAGGTCCGTTGCAGCGATCAGTGATCCTGATCCGAATACGAAGGCGAGAATTGCTCCTGCGAGGGGTGCTCTTACGGCGAAGTTCGCCGGCTGATTCATTACCCAATCTAATTGTGATTGGTGCTGTTTGTTGCCTGTTTGAATCAATGGACTTCTGCGATCAATCAAGACTCGCGCGGCGGGAATCGCGTAGCCCATGACAACAAACGCGACAACAATTCCGACGGCAATCTGTAACGCGAAGTCCGCCGTGATCTGAAGCGGCGCAAAAGCGTTGGCACCGAAACCGACGACCGTTGCCGCACTGGCGAGCACGAGTGCTGCTCCGACCGTGTGGATAGCCCGGTTCGCCGCCCGGTGTGGTCCATCACCCAGAGCCTGTTGTTCCTTATACCGTGTCGTCAAATGAACCGCGAAATCGACCCCAAGCCCGATTAGCAGCACTGGCACGAGAACCGCGAGTTGACTCAATGGACCGGTCAAGCCCAGATACGCTGGCCCCATGAGAGCGGCGATCCCGAATGTCCCGATAATCGTGAGGGCAAGCCCGAGAAGTGCAATCGCGGTATCGAAAACGGCACGATACATGAACCCGAGAATGCCGACGATTACCAGTAGCGCCAGCCCGAACAGCATTGGGGCCTCTTCGCGAGTCGACGACTGGATGCTGTCCTCGAACAAACTCTCACTAACTACCATGATGTCGAACTCGCTCTGTGTCTCCACCGAATGATCATTCAATGCTTTCTGCAGGCGGTTCGAAACATCTTCTCGTCCGGCTGAATCGAGCGATGGATCAAGCGCGACAATCGATACCGCCGCTTGAGCCACTCCCCGCTCCAGGTCTCGATCCGTCGAAGTCAACTCGGCCAGATCACGATGTTCCTCGAGTAGACCGGAGCTTGTCGGGCTGGTCTGTTGCTCACCTGGGATGTCAGCAGCAGTTCCTTGTCCAGAAAGAGTCTTTGCCGCTATCGAAGGGATAGATCGGATTTGAGGCCTGTCATTCTTCCCCAATCGAATCTCTTCGCCCGCGGTCGCTATGATCACCTCGTCGATTTCCTGAAGCGCCAGCAAGCCTTCTTCGGACAGAACATTCCCGCCCGGGCCAGCATCCGCGACAATCTGAATGAACGACCCGGCGTCGATGAAGGAG
>SLFF01000153.1 GCA_007124395.1 Thermomicrobiaceae bacterium
AATCCGGAGCGGTCTTGCCTGCAACATGGGTGTGTTCGTTCCCTTTCCCCGGTGAGCTCATCGTTCTGCATTATCAACGATGCGACTGGCGTGTGGATTCGTCGAGCGATGATACCAGTGAAATTAGCGGCGATAGGTCCAGTCGTCACTGGCGTATTTCTCGCTGATCAGTTGCTCTGTTTCTTCGAGCTCGTCCGGCGTGAGCTCGCCCACCGTCACTGTGGCATCGAAACATTCACTGGCTGCGCTGGCAACCGATCGCTGCAGTTCACGGTAGTCGGCAGATTCGCCCCTTGCCGTCGACAGGTCAGTCGCGAACCGCTCCAGCTGGCTGCGGCGATGCTCGCGCAGGTCCCCGGTTTCATGGTTGATGACGTCGATGATCGGATCGACCGGGAAACGGTTGTAGATTGCGGCCTGATAGGCGATCGCGTCCTTGCGACGTATCTGACAGATACCGTCGAGTTTTCGCCCGTCATGCAGGAACTCGAACGGCGAGACCGAGGCGAAGCAGACCGGTCGCATGCTTTCATCCAGCGACATCGCCCGGGCTCTTTCGACGGTCACGGTTTCGGCCTCGATGCCTTGCTGCCGAAGCGCCAGCGACAGCATCTGAGAGAAGAGGTCGTACCCGCGGTGGACGTCGGTTGGTCCCAGACGATGCCCGGCGGGGACGATCATATCGATGCTGACCTCTTCGGCATCATGGTAGACGGCGGTGCCGCCACCGATCCGGCGCAGCACTCGATAGCCCCGTTCCCGGCAGAGAGCCAGGTTCAGATCGCCGGCTGGCTGGCCGACTCCGAGGATGACCACCGGTTCCGACCAGGAGTAGAGTCTGATTGTGGGTGGAGATTCACCGCGGCCGGTGAAGCGCATGATTGCTTCGCTGATCGCGAGCTGTCTGGCGCCATCGGCGAAGCTGAGATCGATCAGGCGGATCGTGGTGTCAGCGGTTTGCATTCCTGTGTGGTGCTCCCATTCGACGGTCGTCTCACCGCCACGCTGGAACTGATTATGGCAGATCGTGCGGGCAGTGACCGCTTGACATCGCCCCCGGGTGGGGGTATCCTCCCCACGTTCCGGGCACTGAGCCAGTGCCCGTTTTTTCGGCCCGGGACTCTCGCCCGGCACGGTCAAGGACTATCCTTAATGCTCTACCGAATGCCCGGACGGGCCAGGCGCTGGTAAACCACCAGAGAACTGTCAGGGTTCGCTCGAACCCATTGCTCGTATCACATTCGTGTAGAGGAGAATTCTTCAGATGTCAGCCAAACCAGAGGTCAAGAAGGTCGTGCTCGCCTATTCAGGTGGGCTGGATACGTCCGTCATCGTTACCTGGCTGAAGGAAAACTACCATTGCGAAGTGGTTGCCTTCACCGCTAACGTCGGACAGTCTGATTCATTCGAGGGGCTCGAAGAGAAGGCCAAGGCGAGCGGGGCCTCCAACCTGCACGTCCGTGACCTGACCCACGAGCTGCTCACCCAGTACGCATTCCCGACACTCCGCGCTGGAGCCGTCTACGAGCGCAAGTATTTGCTCGGGACCAGCTTCGCCCGGCCAGTCACCGCTGCCCATCAGGTCGAAGTTGCCCGCCTGGAAGGTGCCGACGCCGTGTCCCACGGTTGCACCGGCAAGGGGAACGATCAGGTCCGCTTCGAGCTGACCTACCAGGCGCTGGCCCCGGATCTCACCGTGATCGCGCCGTGGCGAGAGTGGGACATCACCGGCCGTGAAGACGCGCTGGAGTACGCCTACAAGCACAACATTCCGGTCTCTCAGGGCAAGAACAACATGTACTCCCGGGACGAGAACATCTGGCACATCAGCCACGAAGGTGGCGAGCTGGAAGATCCGTGGATTCAGCCGAGCGAGGACATGTTCGTCAACTCCAACCACCCGCTGGATGCCCCGGACAAGCCGGAAGATATCGTCATCGGCTTCGAGGAAGGCTATCCGGTCAGCATCAATGGTGAGGCACTCGGCCCCGTTGAGCTGGTCAAGGCACTGAACAAGATCGGTGGCGAGCACGGGATCGGCCGGATCGATCTGGTGGAAAACCGCCTGGTTGGTATGAAGAGCCACGGTGTCTACGAGCAGCCGGGTGCCACGATCCTCTCCACGGCACACAAGGAACTGGAAGCGATCGTGCTCGACCGCGAGACCCTGCACTACAAGGACGTCATCGCTCAGAAGTACGCCGAGCAGGTCTACAACGGTCTCTGGTACACGCCGCTGCGTGAGGCAATGGATGCCTTCGTCAACGTCACCCAGAAGCCGATGCAGGGCGAAGTCCGCATGAAGCTCTACAAGGGCAACTGCATCGTGACTGGACGTCGCTCACCATATTCGCTCTACAGTGAGGCGTTTGCGACGTTCGAGGAAGACGCTGTCTACGATCAGGCCGATGCCAAGGGCTTCATCAACCTGTTTGCCCTGCCGCTGAAAGTTCAGGCACTTGCCAAGCAGAAGCAAGGAAACAGCCAGGACGACTAGCAGAACGGTTGGATCCCGGCTGGTCGCTCGACCGGCGAACCCGTGGGCTGATATGCGTTTCGAGACTGGCGGCGGTTTACCCGCCGCCAGTAGTCGTTTTGGGGCCTAGTGGTTGCGGATACAGGGCTATTGAACGGGTAAGTTGCCGATCCACAATCCGCCGGTCACAAGCATCAGAAAACCGATGAAAACCAGTCCTCCCCGGATTCGCCGTGAGGAAAACTTGCTGGCGATACCTGCGAAGAACATGACTGACGCGAAGATAACTGTGGATAGCACGTAGTTGTCGCTGGTCTGATTTGCTACTTTCGCTTCTTGTGTGCGGGATGTTGATTCTGCTTCCAGTCGATCGCTATCCGCGAGGAGTTCCTCCATGTATGCATCGCTGGCTAGTGGATGTGCCGTAGATAGTGCATCCTGTTCAGTTGCTGATGGAGTCCATTCGTCGAGATGGTCGAGGAGTGCAGGCCGAATCAGCGACGATTCATAGAAGTCGATGAGCTCGTGGTCACCTTCATGGTGAGCGATTGTCCACTGCGTGACCAGTTCCGTATCGATGATTTGTAGCTGAATAGCCAGGTTGAACTCGCGATTCGATTCGCTCCGAATAGTGGATGCTTCGGCGAATGACAATGCCTGTACACCGCTCCATCGTGATGACTGATAGGCACTCCAGGCAGTCGCCACTGTGGCGATTGAGAGCAGGATAGCGGCGATAATCTCGGTGTGTCGAAGGGTGCGCGTGATCACGTCGTGCGACGAGCTGGCGTCTCCCGAGGTATCCGACGCTGGTGACTGGCTCGATTCTGAATCCTTCATTGTGTTCCGTTCCATCCGGCTCCACCTGCCTTCACCTGTTCTTCGTTTGACATTCGAGAACAATCTACGTCATGTGATGGGAGCGGGGTGGTGTTGAGATGATCCGATGGTGAGCGAAATCCCCGGCTGCAGGTCTCGGTCCCTGTTTTCATGGCTGGGTTCAAGTATAGGACAGCCGCGCGATCGTGCGTACAGACGGACGCGTCCACACATTGGTGATAACTGACACCTGCACAGCAGGACTGGATCCTCTGATCAGATTCTGGACGAGTAGAGAGTTGAATACCTGTGGCCAAACCTGTCTTTCTCACGCTCTCCGACGGACGAGTCATTGCCTGTGACGTCCATGGCCCTGGCGATGGCGTGCCCCTGCTCTACTTCCACGGGGCACCCAGTTCCCGGATCGAGACCGAATTTCTGGAACTCCCCGGCATCGTTGAGAAACTCGGCATCCGGCTGATCGCACCGGCCCGCACGAGGTTCCGGGTCTCACCAGCACGATCGATCCGAACTCGCTCCAGTTCATGCAGATGTGCGCCGATCGGCCGGTTCCCGCCCGTTTGTTGGTCCGGGCCATGGCGATGACCGCCCGGTACTTTCCGGAGCGTATGGCGGCACAGGCGGTCACTGCGCTGCCGGAGCCCGATGCCCGGGTGATGGACGATCCGGAGCATGGTGCGGGTTTCGCTCGACTGGTAGCTGAAGCTGCCCGGCGGAATGGTCGCGGTGCCCAGCTCGATACCGCGCTGATGGTTCGCCCGTGGGGGATCGATTACCAGCAGATCTCTGTGCCGATCAGAATGTGGCATGGCGAGGAAGATCGCAACGCCCCGGTCGCAATGGGGCGCTACCTGGCCAGCCAGATCCCGGAAGTCGACGCCACGTTCGTTCCTGGCGAGGGGCATCTATCGCTGATGTTCCGACACGCTGAGGATATCTTGCGGGAGATTGCCGGTCAGACGGCTACCCGCTGATCATCGATTCGCACGAATCAGCGCTGCTGCATTCGTGGGTTGACTCTTTCACATCGTGCTGCCATGTCTGGTTCTAATCTGAAATAGCGACTGGATCAGATGTGCTGAGGAGAGGATCGACGTGTCGATTCGAGAAATCAGGGTAGCGGGACATGAAGCGCTGCTGCTGGCGACGGAGTTGTTGCAGAGGGCTCGTCGAGCCAACCCCCAAGCCGGGCTCTGGGAAGCGGCGGATGTGCAGTGGTGGTGGCGGCAACCGCGGCAGTCTGACGAGGTCGAGCAGCTGTTCTGGGTCGACACAGATGGGCCAG
>SLFF01000281.1 GCA_007124395.1 Thermomicrobiaceae bacterium
GCCCTCACCCCCGGCCCCTCTCCCAAATCTGGGAGAGGGGAGGTGTTTAAATCATCTGAAGTACGATCTCCCTCTTGCGAACTATGGGAGCTTTGAAGGGCAGAACTGGAGTGATCTCGGACAGAATCGACGTCTTCAACCTTCTCCCCTCTCCCAGTATTGGGAGAGGGGTCGGGGGTGAGGGCCTGTCCAGCCGAATCAACCGACCCCACCATTGGCAGAGGGGCCGGGGGTGAGGGCCGGTACACCGTGGCATACCGCCGCGGTGCCAGGCGAAACATCAACTCACTGAGAAGTGGATCGAGGCCCACCGCAGCATCCTCGTTCGGATCCCGCAAACGCTGGGAAAACGACTCCAGCGCACTCGCCTCGCCATCGGTGGCGTGCTCCACCGCGTCATCGATCAATCGGGCGCCGATCTCTCGCTGTAACGGAATCTCCTGCGGAACCGTGATCGAAGGATCATCCACGGCCGCCAGTCGCTTGGCGAAATCACGACACCAGCCCCGGAAGTGATCTACCCAGGCCAGCACCGTGTAGCGAGCCGTGCCGATGGTGCGAACCGTGAACTCGCCAGTCCAGCGATCGTTGACCAGCGGAGTCATCGGAACCTCAGCCCAGTCGTGGCCGGCTGATTCCTGATACGACACCACGGCCGAAACCGCATCATGCCCATCGGTATAGATATCGGCTTCCACCGTGACCGACTCGCCCGGCACCCGTTTAATCGGAAACCGCCCACCATCGATCTCCGGCGTCACCCGCTCAATGATCACCCTCGTTCTGCCATCGATACCGTGCATAGACTCACCCTCACTCGCACCCGACGCACCCAACGTAATCTCTAATAGTAATAGAGACGGCAAATGCCGGGCCACGGGGGGATCGATTAGCAGGTGAGTCCGGTGTCATCGGCAGTTGGTTTTGAGCAACCACGTGACCTCGAACATGTGGCACTGGCGCTACCAGGCCAGCCAGTTACAGACTCTGTCGATCATCTTGAAGGTGTCGAGTCAACAGACACTTTCGACGGGCACGAATTCGTCGTGCGGTATCTCGCACGATTCCGTCGTTGCCCGCATTTGGCATCAATTCAAGACAGGGAGCGCATCTTCGATAAGAGGTTGCTCGAGTTCTCATACCCGGCATTGTTCGCTGCTAACGATTGGAGGGTCCGCTGGCACCACGAACGTGTCATGCTCACCAGAGCCACAGCGACCAGTTCAACGATGCACTGCGCGAGGGACACCTATTGCACATTCCTTAGCAATAGTTTAACGCTCGAATTGCGGCGAGTTCACCGCGCGAGAACGACACATCAATACGCCACTACACCAAAATATGCTAACATCCACAAGTCTAGCCAATTGTTGCGTAAAGTGGACCCTTGTTGCACCACTGGGCCAATGCTAATATCTAGCTATACGGTGCCTTGGGTCAGCTCGGGGCAGCGCGCATTCCTGTCATCTGATGGTCTGCAACGTTATTTCTGGCCCGGACCATCAGCCTCTGGCACAGGCTTGCTGTCTCGGGCAAATGGCAATCCGTGGCGCGGGAACAGGCCTGTCATTCAGCGGTCGGGGCTGAGCGACCAGCCAATTGGTAGCCATTGGCGCAGAGCGGGCTGACCCATTTTGCTAAGCTGTGGAATTGCTGGCACACACAGAATTCTGGCAGGTCGGGTACGGCTACTGTTACGGATAGCACGTATCGATCTTCCTGAGAAGACGTGGAGGTATTGCAACTATGCCGAGCAACAGAGATGGAAGCCAGTATACGCAGCTTGTAGCAAAATGGAATGGCTTCAACAAAACGAACGGCGACTATCAGCACATCAAGCCAGTGGTGCTCGAAGCCTGGGAGCGATGTGCCGCGCTCGGTATCGATGCCGAACAACTGACCTATCGGGCCCTGTCCGAGCAAGAGCTGGCAGAGAAACAGGAGTCAAATGCTGATCTGATTGCCGCCGCCGCTCCGTTCATGGAATATCTATCCATGGCATTGAGTGGCAAGCCACATGTGGTGGCGCTTTCTGATCAGGACGGCTGGATTCTCGCAATGCGTGGGAGTCCTGAGGCATTCGGGGGGAGATCCACTGGCATCTGGGTTGGTTACAGCTGGGCCGAAGGAGACATTGGAAACAACGGGATCGGAACAGCACTCCACCTGGAGCAACCGACGCTAATTTACGGCGTCGAGCATTACGCGTTGGCATACCATCCGGCTACCTGTCTCGGAGTTCCGATACGTGTCGGTGACGTCCTCCGCGGAGCACTGGACGTGACGGTGCTCAACGAGGACGCGGACCCCGCACGATTGACCCTGGCTCAAGCCTGCGTTGCAGCGATCGAGAACACCCTTTCGACTCAGTTAGCGTCCAGGAGCGCGACACTCCCCAGCGAGGACGATCAGCTTGCTACGTTCGAGGAACTTCTCGCCAATACGGTGCACGACCTCAAGCACCCGCTAACGGTGATCTTCGGTATCAGTCAACTCGGTATCAGAGCCGCCAGCGATGCTGCTGTGCAGGAGTATTTCTATGAGTTGCAGACCCAGGTGGATCGTCTGAACGAGATGATAGAGAGTCTCCTGCACCGAGGGGAGCCAATCAGGACCGTCGCTAACCCGGCGGCTATCGTCGAAGATGTGCTGGACGAGTTCTCGCCGATCTGTCATCTCAGGGGCATCAGAGTCAAGAGGATCGTGGGCGAGAACATTTCCTCGGCGAAGCTGAAGCCGGAGCTTTTCCGGCGAGCGATCCAGAACCTCGTCTCCAACGCCGTTGATGCGATGGAAGAAGGCGGGACACTGACTAAACGGGTTGTCGATTACGGAGATAAGGTGAGGATATCCATAAGCGATTCGGGCAATGGAATCCCACCGGATATCCAGCCGCATGTCTTCGAGCCGTTCATTAGCGGTCGTGAGGACGGGACAGGGCTGGGACTGTCGATGGTGCACCATACGATCACCGACATCCACCAGGGCAATATCTGGTTCACCACCGACCAGGAAAACGGCACGACATTCCACGTCGAGATCCCTTCAGTGGACGGTTGAACCAGAGAAATCATCATACAGCCGTTGATCAGGTCGAGCTATGACGCGTAGCGCGATCGCGGTCGCCTTCCTGCGCACAGTCACAGACGATCTGGCTCAGGGACTCACGGGCTGAACCAGACTGACAAACGAGGTAGTGTCGCTCATAAGGTTTGCCCACGTCCTGCGGGAGAGTCGCTGAATCGGCCGACCGCGGCATGAATTCCGCATCTGATAAAATTCAGTCAAGGTTCTGGAAATAGTGGGGGCATGGGCGTTGGAACCAGTCGAAGACGCTCAACGCGCAAGATCCGCTGAGCAGATCAACGTCTGTTCGCCGAACTCATCGAGACCTACCAGTGCAGGTAACCGAGCGATAGAGACGCAGAATCGAGACGCCACTACCCAGCTTTCTCAGGTCATATTTCTTGGAGACGGTGAGGGCTCGATACCAGATTGAACCTCCGATCGTCACAGAGTTCTACGTGTCTGAACGCCACTCCGAACCTTACCGAACGTGCGGTGGGAGAATTACCCCGCTCAGTCTTTGTTGGAGAATACTCGCATGAACGCCGGCGGCGACAGCAACATCGAGATGCCGTTAACCATTCGCGGTCCATGGACTCGAGAAGCACGAATCGAAGCAATCAATAAGGAATCGCGCGAGAGTTTCGAGCGATACTTTACGAAAGCCTTGAAGGTCCGAAACTGGGTCCCCAATGAGTTACCCATCAAAGAGATGCATCAACTGGGGCACAAGCTCAGTCCGGATACCGCAACCATCATCCAGGCCTATCTGGGTGTTGAAGAGTACGTCGGCGATTACGTGCAGGACGGGCTCGAGCTCGTTCTGAATAATCGCGCCCGGCGGAACCTCCAGCTCGCATGGGGGGCAGAAGAGCTCAAACATGGCTGGGCCTGGGAGCTCGTCTTGCTCCACTCAGAGCTGCGAACTGAAGAAGAGCTGAACGAGTACATCGAAGAGGTTCTATCGCGCAGATGGACCATTCGAGACAACCACCCCGGTCTCGAAACACCACTCGGGATCCTCTGCTACGCGATGGTTCAGGAGCGGGCAACCTACTTCAACTACGATGAAATGCGCAAACGCATCCGCCAGGAATACGGTCTGCCGGAAACCGCGACACCCGAAGAGCGAAAGCGTGGATACCAGACCGGCGCAGCCGGCGCGTTTCAGATCGTCGGACGAGACGAGATCGCCCATCACGGCATCTTCCTCGATCTGGTCCGAATTAATCTGAAGTACGTGCCCGATGAAACACTGGAGACATTGCTCAAGGTCTTTAAAGGATTCAGCATGCCGGCCCACGATTTCATTCCAAATTCGGAACAACTCATAGAAGCGATGAAGCGGACACTTCTGCACACTCCACGTAAACAGGTGACGGAAGTGAACAACCCGATTCTCGACGCGCTCGGCCTGGAGAACAAGCGAGCCATCGAACGCGGCGTCCAGGAAGCGAAAAAGCTTCCACCGGGCCTCGGTCCTGAATTCGTCACCATGTCCCGGACCGGTGAGTTCGTGCTGTCAACGACTGA
>SLFF01000170.1 GCA_007124395.1 Thermomicrobiaceae bacterium
AAGTGCCGTCAGGCGTTGGAGTAGACGTGCTCGTCTGGAAGGTGAAGACCGTGGTCTCGGAATCACCCTGGTTCAGATCGAACTCGGCGTCTGGCAGCCATTCGCCTTCGAACACACCCTCGGTGGTGCACTGCAGCGAAGCATTCAAATCGCCCAGTTCGCTATGGGTCGAATTGAAGTTGATGTGGGTGATATCGAACCACCAGGACATCAAGTCGCCCTCGGTTGTGCAGCCTGCGCCGCCATCCGGGCCACTCACTGTGATCAAGTACCGAACATCCTCGTAAAGAATGCCGCCGTCTGCGGTTGCCGGGTTGGAGATGGCGAACGAGATGTCACCCGAACCACCCTGTGTGGTGTTGTCCAGGCTGCTGGCATCGACATCCAATGTCGGCGGAACCTCGAACCAGTTCACCTCGGCGGTATCGCTGGCTCCATGAGTTGACGCCGTCACCGTGTTCGTCACCGCGGCATCGTTGGAGAAGGTGAAGGCCACCTCACCATCGATGTCGGAGTAGCCAGAACCGCTCGACGGATCCGGGTTTCCATCGCTGTCGACGTTGAAGTTCACCACTGCGCCCGGAAGTGGCTGACCGAAGTTGTCATATACCGTCGCCGTCAGCGTGTGGTCGCTTCCAACCTGAACATCGGCCGTTTCCGGCTCCAGGACGATGTTGTCAGCCTGAACCTGCGTCTGCGACTGCGGGAAGCGGAACTGGCCAAGCGAGTTGACCATGTTGAACGCCACCGCGCCATCTCCCTGAACGTCGTAGTTGACGTTGTTGGAGACTCCGACGATCGATCCACCACCGCTGACCGGCGTGACAACCGCCGAGCCAGAGAAGTTCTGCGACATACCGGAGAACGACATCGTGTAGAGCGTCGCGTTCTGGTACGGCTGCAGGGTCATCATCATCGGTGCGTTGGACGTTGGCTGCGAGCTGTTTCCGGACTGATTGAAGAACTCGATCGCCACGCGAACAGATTCGTCCGGATCGGTGTTGAAGAGCTGGATACCACTGGTATCACCCAGTCCGGTCTGCGCGCTGCCCTTTTGCACCAGCGGAATCGAGAGTGCCGACTGGTAACCCATACCTTCGAGCCCTGGCATCACCTCGGCACCTGCCGCGGTGGCCATGTACGAAAGCGCCTCACCCGACCCGTATTTGATCTGATCGATCGCCGCGTGGAACGGAGCATCGCTGCTCAGCAGGACAGAGCCCACAAAGCTGCTATCGCCGTTCAGTGCCGGATCGTTCGGAATGTAGACAAAGTCCTGGCCCTTGGGCGAGATCGTCAGCGAATCCTGGAAGATCGCTGCACCACCACCGGTGCCATAGAACTTGATGTCGACATCGTTCGTCTGCTCAGTGATATTGACGATCGAGATACCCGTGTTCCAGCCGTTGTAGTTCCGGAACACCAGCGGACCGTACATCTCGTACTGACCTTCGTTGCCAGTGAGACTGTGAGACTCAAAGGAGACCTCACCAGCTTCGCCATTGGTGCCCGCCTCGGTCTGGATGCCGTCACTCCACGGCCCAAGGCCATCGAGCGAGGTAATCGCCTCAATGCTCGGAGCAGCGGTGTTGGTAACCACCATGTCCGTCTCTGGCTTCACCCGGTTGACGCTTGTCGCAACCGTATAGTCAGAAACGATCCAGACAGATCCAACCCAGTCATCCGGGAAGTTCTGCTCAGCCAGATCGAATGTCCAGGTCTCGCCCGGGTTCAGGTACTCGGTGTACTCGATACCGTTGTTGGACGAAGAGAACACACCCTGCTGGTCAGTTGCGTAGAACTTCATCGTCACGGCCGCCGCAGATGGCGACGAGGAATCGATGTTCGAGACGTGGATGATCGAGTTCCAGCCATCGTTGGTCTGGACGATCGGTAGGTAACTGTGTCCGTCGAAGCCACCGTCGGGAACACCCATTGTGAAGCCACCAACGTTGTTGCAGTTGTCGTCGCCAGCGATGTCTTCACAGAACGCAGAGTTCTGGCCCCAGGCGATGTCCTGCGCCGGGATCGCTGTGTGACCGTCCACCGAGATGTGGGAGCTGGTGGTGCCAGCACCGCTCGGCGACGGGTTCGGCGAGACCTGCTTCATCACCGCACCGATCTTCGGCGGGATCGGAATCTCTAGCTCTTCGTCAATATAGTACTGCGGCGTGTTGAAGTTCGCCGAGATCGCCAGCGGCCCACCCGGGCTGCCAACGCCCAGCGTACCGGCCGGCAGCGTCTTGGACGCATGCGGCGAGATCGTGGTCGAGAAGTTCGAACCGCCACCCGCAGTAGAGTGGGTGTTCACCGTAATCGTTTCGCTCTCGAGATTCTGGATGGTGACCGTGGAATACCACGCATCGTTGCCATACAGCACCTCACCGTTCGGCACCCACGGGAAGAAGACCCACTCCGTCCCGCTATAACTTGGTGTGTCTGCACCAGCCGGCATCATGGCCACGGCAAATGCCGAAACAACGAGCGCAAATGCAGCCAATGAAGCTAATAGTCGCTTTCGCTTCACAGCGACTCCTTTCTGAGATTACCCCGGTTTACGCGCACTGTTGCCAGGCAGGTTGCCCTACCTGCTTCACCCATCTGTCTGATTGGAAGCCACCCCTTTCGCCACAGGAACACCCTGTCAACCGCCCTCTTCGTGAATAACACGAGACCCATGCTCGTGAGTGTACGTACACTATGTACGGAATGCAAGTCTTGGGGTAACAAAATGCGAACGTACGCAAGTACGTACATACTAGTACCTGTGGTGTTTCGTGACATCCAGTCACTGGATGGAGCGGTAAGAATCGGCGCAGCAGCTGGTTCCCCCCCCTATATCGGGCGGAATATGAGGTGACGCCTGCGGTCGCGGGGGCTTCTCAGATTCAGTCAACTGTGACATATTGGCGAACAAACGAGTTTTCAGATCTTCATCTCGATTGTTTGCAATTTCCCGGTTCCCAGCGGAAGGATGCGCCGCCGGTGGCACGCATGTATCCCGATTCACTGCCAGAGGCCCAGAGTTCAGCCGAGCGACGGCTCTACAAGGCCTTCCAGGAGCAGTTGTCCGATGACTACATCGTGATGCACGGGGTTCCCTGGATCGAAGCAGACCCGAAGCGTCATCACCATGAGGGGGAGATCGACTTCCTGATCATCCACCCGAAGCTGGGGATCGTGCTGATGGAGGTCAAGGGTGGTCGCATCGAGATCCGCGATGGCGTCTGGTACAGCATCGATCGGCACGACGTCTCCCATGAACTGAAGCAGAGTCCGGCAATGCAGGCTCAGCGGGCGATGCGCGCGCTCCAGCGACAGCTCTCCAACACAGCGACGACGCGCCCGCATCAGGGCGAATACCGCGTTCAGACGTGCGTCGCGCTTCCAGACATCTCGACCCAGAACCTGGAACTGGGCCCGGACACGCCAAGAGGGATGGTCTTCGACGATCGCGACGTGTATGCCGTTGAAGTCACACTGCAGCGGATCGCCGGAGTGTTGCCCGCAGAGAAGCAACTCTCGACCAACGCGATTCAGGCACTGGTGCGTGTATTGAAGCCGGTGGTGAAGATCGACCAGATCGGCTTCGCGGCAAAGCTCGACCGTAGTGCCCGGGAGATCGAGACCCTTACCGACCAGCAGTACGAGACACTCCTGAATCTTCAGCATCACCACCAGCTGGCGATCGCTGGCTGCGCCGGTTCCGGCAAGACGATGCTGGCGCTGAAGCGGGCGAAATTTCTGGCGCAGAGCGGTAAGCGAGTGCTGCTGACCTGCTACAACCGTCCGCTGGCTGACTGGCTGGCCGAGACAGTGGCGGCTGATCCCGACTTCCCTGGGGAGTTCATCCGTATTCAGAATTTCGACCGACTGGCGAAAGAGCTGCTCGATGAATCACCATCTGGCGCGCCACCGAAGTCACGGGATGAGGATTGGGACGACTACTTCACCGACACGCTCCCTGCGGCCTTCTCCAACGCGATCGATGACGGAACGATCGAGCAACGGTTCGATGCGATCATCGTCGACGAGGGCCAGGATTTCACCGACATGCGGTGGATCTGTCTGCATGCACTGCTCGAAGAGAGGGAATATGGCATCTTCTACGTCTTCTTCGATAGTGAGCAGGGCATCTACGAGCAGCGGGAGACGATCCCGGTCCGCATCAGCGACATCGTGCTGAACCGCAACTGCCGGAACACGATGCAAATCCACGAAAAGCTGATCGGCTACTATCCCGGAGATACACCGCCGCTCTCCAGCAACATCCCCGGAACGGTTCCAGACGTCATTCCGGCCGCAACCGACACCGACTACCCGCGCACGCTTGGCAAGGCGTTCGACCGGATTTTCAATCAGGAAGGTATCCCGACGTCCGAGGCCGTCGTTCTCACATTCGCCTCGGAGAAACGGAGCAGCCTGAAAGAAGGGCAGCGGGTCGGCAAGTATCTGCTGACCTGGGAGCAGCCGGTTCATCAGAACCAGGTAATGGTCTCCACCGTGCATCGCTTCAAAGGGCTGGAACGGCCGATCGTCTTTCTGGTAATGGAGATCGAGCACCACGACGAAGAGCGCCGGCATCCATTGCTCTACGTC
>SLFF01000131.1 GCA_007124395.1 Thermomicrobiaceae bacterium
GCGTAGGCTGGCACACCCATCCTGGGCCGTTCATCGTCGCCGTTACCGAAGGCGCATTGACCGTTACCTGGGAGCACGACTGCGAGCCCCGAACCTATGAGGCCGGTGAGGCGTTTGTCGACCTTGGTCAGAACGTTCACAAGGCGGAGAACCTCTCCGGCGAGGAGACCGTCGTTCACTTCAGCGTTATCGGAGTGCCCGACGGCGAACCTATTACTCACGTACAGACTGACCACGACGACTTTGTCGAGCCGTGCTGATACAACGGCCGGACGTCCCGTTGCTCGACTCTCGGACACCTCGTTCGCTGGCGGGGTGTCCGCCAGATATTTTTCGACGAATTCATCAGTGACAGGAGCGATCATGACCAGCCAGCAACATCGAACCAGAGATACGAGATCCCCCAGCGAGGCACTGGAATCACTTCAAACCAAAGTGCGAGGAAATGTGCTGACTCCCGATAGCAGCGAGTTCGATGAGGCTCGCACTGTCTGGAACGCGATGATCGATCGACGCCCCACGATTATCGTTCAGCCCCGGGAGGCGAACGATGTGGCTGCCACGGTCAACATCGCGCGAGAGCACGAGCTCTCCCTCTCGATCAAGGGGGGCGGCCATAACATCGCCGGGATGGCGGTCTGCGACGGCGGCGTGATGATCGATTGCTCGCTGATGCGCAGCGTCAATGTCGATGCGGCCACGAAACGTGTCCGGGTCGGTCCTGGCGCCGTCTGGGGGGATGTCGATCAGGTTACGCAGCCGTATGGGCTGGTGGTTCCGTCCGGAGTCATCTCCACGACCGGAGTTGCCGGGCTGACACTCGGTGGCGGATTTGGCTGGACAACCCGGAAATGGGGCCACACTGCGGAACATGTCCGCAAGGTCGAGATCGTCACCGCCGACGGGCAAGTCCGCCGTGCCAGCGAGCAGGAGAATCCTGATCTCTTCTGGGCTATCAAGGGTGGGGGCGGAAATTTCGGCGTCGTCACCGAGTTCGAGTTCGAAGCACGTGAGCTCGGACCGACCGTGACTGCGGGACTGATCCTCTATCCGATGGAAGATGCGCCTGAGGTGATCCGGTTCTTCCGCGAGTTCACCGAATCGGCTCCGGAAGAGCTGACATCGCTACTGGTGCTCCGGATTGCCCCGCCAGCGCCATTCCTCCCCGAAGACGTCCACGGGAGACCTGTCGCTGGAATTGCCGCCATGTATGCCGGCGATCCGGAGGACGGTGAACGCGCGATGGCTCCGCTCAAAGCGTTCGGCAATCCGGTGGCGGACACGATCACGCAGAAGGAGTACGTCACGCATCAGTCGTTTCTCGATTCCGGCCAGCCGCACGGTCGGCGCTACTACTGGAAGTCGGAGTACCTGTCAGCCGTGCCTGATGAGCTCGGTCAGATCATGATCGATCACTGCAATCGCTTCACCTCACCCCACTCGTCGATGCTGGCGATGCACCTGGGTGGAAACGCAAAGCAGACAGAATCGGGCGACGGCGCAGTCAGTCACAAGTCGGCCGAATATGTCGTGGCGATCCAGGGTGCCTGGGATGACCCGGACACGGACGACCGGCACATCGGATGGGCGCGGCAGTTCCACGCAGCGGTCAGACCGTTCTCGACCGGCGGAACCTATGTCAATTTCCTAACCGAAGAGGAAGGTGCCGAGCGCATACAGGAAGCCTACGAGCCGGAAATCTACCGTCAACTGGCGCGAATTAAGGCTGAATACGACCCCGGCAATCTGTTCAGGCACAACAAGAACATCAGACCGGCGAAATGAGGTAACCGCTGCCAGGTTAGCTGCCGGCACCGTGCGCTCGACTGGAAAGGATGCTCGATGAATATCGGATTGATACTGCCCCACTGGTCCGGATCGATGGCCGGACACACCCCAACTGCAACCGAGACGCTCGCGTTCGGTCGTGAAGCGCAGCAGGTCGGGGTTGATTCGCTCTGGCTGACCGATCATCTCTACCACGAACCCTTCCTCGATTTTCTGGATCATGGCTATCAGCTTCCCACGGAACACCGGGGCGTCCGCGTTGGGTTCTGGGAGAGCTGGACGACGCTCGCTGCTCTGGCGGTTGACACAGCCGACGTGGAGATCGGCACGCTGGTCACCAACACCGCGTTTCGGAATCCGGCGTTGCTAGCCAGCATGGCGGCAACGGTTGATTCGCTGAGCAAAGGACGCCTGACTGTTGGATTGGGTGCCGGGGATTTCCGCAGCGAGCATATGTTCCACGGCTATCCCTGGGAACGACGCATCGGACGGTTCGAAGAGGCGCTTCGGATCATTGTTCCGATGTTGCGGGGCGAACGGGTGACGGTGGATGGTGACTTCTACCACTCCCAGGATGTGGAACTTCTGCCAGAAGGGCCACGCAAGAATGGCCCACCGGTTCTGATCGGCTCAATGCGTGGCGGGCCGAGGATGAAACGTCTCACCGTGCAGTACGGTGACGGATGGAGTTGCTGGCTGGCCTTCGAAGACAGTCATGTCGAGAACTACGCTGCCCGGCTCCAGGGGATGCAGGAAGCCTGCGAGCAACACGGCCGTGATCCGGAGACTCTGGCCGGGAACGTCACCATCGGAATCACACTACCCGGCCTTGACGGGCTGGTTCCGGGCGCCAGTCCGATCACCGGTTCGGCAAACGACGTCGCCGAGCAGATCTCCCGCTACGCCGAGCTGGACGTCGATCGTCTGACTGTCTACCTTCATCCCTGCAACGAAGCGGGACTCGAGTGGCTGGGTGAGATTCTGTCACAGGTTCAACGGAGATCCACGGTGAAGGCTGCTCACTGAACTCCTGGCCGCGATAACCGCCAAACGCAAACATGCCCACCGATTTATCGGTGGGCAAAACGTTCGAGGTTTCACTGCGAGCCTACACCATGTTGCTGTCCAGATATTCGATCACTTCGCGATACTTCGCCCGGTTGACGAGGCCGCTCTCGTGAAAGTAGGTCAGCATGGTGCGCAGCCGCAGGATCGGCATCACGTTGTAGCCGTGCTCGGCCAGGTGATCCACGCCACCTTGCTCGCGATCGACCAGCACAATCGCATCCCGCACTTCGAGCCCGACGCTTTCCAGCGCACGCGCAGTGTGCAGAATACTGGTGCCGCCTGTCATCAGATCATCGATGATCAGGACGGTCTGGCCCGGGATAACCCGGCCCTCGATTGTTGGTTCGTCTTCACTGGCCCGGACATAGATCAGCGGGTTGTCACTGGTCAGCGAGTACGCGGTCGCGAGGTGGAGTCCACCCATCGGGACACCGGCAACCGCGCCGAAATGGGCGAGCCGGGGGCGGCGTCGCTGCTGGTCTGCCTGGACTTCGTGATGGACCAGTCTGGCGAACTGCCGCATAACCGTGGGATGACTGATGACCACCCGCGGGTTAAGGTAGATGGGCGATGTGCCGGCCGTCGGGCCGAGATTGAATTCCCCGAATTCGACACCGCCGAGATCGAACAACGCCTGAGCAAGATCAAGATTGGATTCAGCACCGAAGAGCATAATGGTCTCTTGGCCTCCGCAATTTGCAGGCGGTGGGCGCCTGCAGCATCCCTTCCTCTGTGCCGGAGACGATACCATACGATGGGCGGGGTCGCGAACCTGACTCCGGATACGCACGTCCGATTGCGCATGAATACCACCTGAATGGGGGCTGACCACGTGAACTACCGGGATGCGATCACTTATGTCATCGAGCGCTCCGGCTATGACAAGGGATTCGTTGCCAACCCTTTCGATGCGGAATCGGTGGGACTGCGTCGCACCGAGGCGCTGCTGCAGATGCTCGATTTTCCGGATACTCGCTATCCCACGGTTCACATTGCCGGGAGCAAGGGCAAGGGTTCCACCGCGGCGATGATCGATTCTGCCCTCCGAGCCGCGGGGTACCGGGTCGGTCTGTACACTACGCCTCACCTGCACACGTTTCGTGAACGAATTCAGATTAACGGGGAACCGATCAGTGAAGAGATGTTTGCGGCGCTGACCAGCGAAATCATCCCGTTCAACGCACGTCTGGCCGAAGAACACCCGGAGTGGGGCGAAGCGACGGCGTTCGAAGTATCTACAGCGCTGGCATTTCTGGCCTTCGCCCGAGCGCCGGTTGACGTGGGCGTGATCGAGGTCGGTCTGGGCGGCCGTCTGGATGCTACAAACGTCATCAAACCGCTGCTGAGCGTGATCAGCTCGATCAGCCTTGATCACACCAGCATCCTCGGCGATTCACTGGCCGAGATCGCAAGTGAAAAGGGCGGGATCATCAAGTCGGGACGCCCGGTGGTCTCGGCCGAGCAGCGTCCCGAGGCAGCATCGACGCTGCAGCAGATCGCCGATGATGCGGGCAGCGAGCTGACACTCGGCGAGCGCGACTGGTCCGTGACCGGAACGACGCGTGATTTCACGGTGACCGCGTTCAAGCGTCAGATTGACAGCCTGCGCTGCGGGCTTGCTGGTCAACATCAGGTGGGTAACGCAGGTCTGGCCGTCACCGCGCTTTCCGCGCTGGCTGCTCGCGGTTATGCGATTTCCGACGATGCGATTCGTTCCGGTGTCGCCAATGTGACCTGGCCA
>SLFF01000418.1 GCA_007124395.1 Thermomicrobiaceae bacterium
CAACATCGACCGGCTGGTGAATCGTGCGGTAATCGACACCGAATCGGCTCTGCTGGAGTCAATCGGCGTCACCGCATCGAGTAACTCACTGCAGGAGATGTTCACCAATTCACATTCGATACTGGTGGTCGGGCCGGACATCATGAAGAGCGCCCCGATCGCTTCCTACTGGATCTTCTGGGCCCGCAAGTATCGCGAAGCGGGGCTCGTCATCGTCAGCGAAGACTATTCCCCGATGTGCGATCGCGCCGACGTCTGGATCAAGGCGCCGATCGAATCGCAGTCTGAAGTACTGCTGGCCATCGGCCGGATCATCGAGGATCGTGAACTCTCCCGACCGGTCGACCCGGATCACTCCACCTGGGATGAATTCCGGGAGAACCTGCAGAGCGTTGATCCGGCCGCGATCGCCGCTGAGTTGAACATTCCGCTCGAAAAGCTGGAGACGGCCGCTCTAATCTATGCGACCGGCGGACGATCACGTATGGGCGAGACCGATCTGGAAGATTTCCCGCCGTCGGTGATCTTCTCGACACTGGCCAGTGCGCCAGAAGCTGACGTTGTCGACGCCAGCCGAGCCGTAAACAACCTGGCGATGATGACGGGCAACATCGGCGTTGCCGGAGCTGGACTGATGACCTATCGCGGCCCGGCGAACCTGCAGGGGGCAACCGATATGGGTTGCCACCCGACGTTCCTGCCCGGATACCAGCCGGTGGAAGACCCGGACGCACTCGATCACTTTGCCGCAAACTGGAGCCTGCGCTGGAACGAATCACAGATCGCGCAGAACGGCTTTCAGGTCATCAAGAAGCTGCCCGAGATTCCAGGCTACAGCATCACCGAGATGATCGATGCCATCCAGTCCGGTGAGATCAAGGCGATGTACATCGCTGCATCGAGCCATGACCGAAGCTACGGGTTTGACCAGCGTCTGCTGGAAGTGCTGCCGAAGCTGGAATTCCTGGTTGTGGAAGAGACTTTCGCCAGCCCGCTCACCGAGCTGGCCCATGTCGTCCTTCCCGCCGCGATGTACCTGGAGAAGGACGGTTCCTTCACCAGCGCGGATCGCACCATCCAGCGGGTACGCTACACGATCGCCGCACCGGGCGATGCCCGGGCGAACTCATGGTACATTCAGGAGATAGCCGGACGAATGGGATATCAGATCTCCCACACCCACCCGTCATTGATTCTCGACGAAGTCGCCCAGCTCACACCGATCTATCAGGGCGTTTCATTCCCGAGACTCGAGCGCGGGTCAATGCAGTGGCCAGTTCGCCAGTACGGGACGGAAGATACGCCGTTCCTGCAGCTCGGTGACAGCCTTGCAGAAGAATCGATTCAATTCGCGTCGATCGAACGGTAGCGCAGAAACGCGAGGGACAGCATCGTGTTCGAAGAAGTTGGTGGATTCTGGGTCACCCTGAAACGTCTGGTTCGACCGAACCAGACCATCCAGTACCCCGAAGAGCGTCGGGAGATGCCCGCCCGATTCCGGGGATTGCCAGCACTGCGTGCCGACCCCGAGACCGGCGAAGCGCTCTGCGTGGCCTGCGGACTCTGTTCGCGGATCTGCCCGACCAGCTGCCTGGAGATGCACGTCGTTCCGTCTGAAGAGGGCGACCGCGAGCTGGGTGAGTTCATCCTGCGCTCCGGACGTTGCCTGTTCTGCGGCATGTGTGCTCAGGTCTGTCCAGTGGATGCGATCACCATGAGTGGTCAGTATGAGCTGGCAACCCAGGAGCGAGAAGGCATGATTTACACGAAGACCGAGCTCGCTAACTACGGTGCTCAGGAAGATACCTGGTGGGGCGCTGCCTGATCTCCCGTTCGACCAGAAACAGTGCGCAGCCACGGGCGGACGTCTGACACCAGCGCCGCCCGTTTTGTTTGTCCAGTACAGTTGATAACCGCGCCATCACGGCGTGAAATCTGCGAGCAACGAAGCGGAGCAGACCGATTGAGTCTGCGCTGGCGAAAGGAAAGGGAACCTCGAATGGCTTCAAACTTCAAATTCTATTGCGGAGGCGAATGGCGCTCCTCGGATAAGGTGCTCGAGATCACCAATCCGTTCAACGGCGACGTCGTTGGCACCACCTCATTCGCCACGAAAGACGACCTGGAGCACGCCACTAAGTCTGCGGTAGCGGCGTTTGAAAAGACCCGCAAGATGCAGTCATATGAGCGTGCCGCCGTTCTCCAGCAACTGGCAGACGGACTGGCTCGTCGCGAAGATGAGTTTGTCGAACTGATGACGAAAGAAGCCGGCAAGCCGATCAAGGATTCCCGCGTCGAGGTCCAGCGCGGCGTCTTCACGCTGCAGACCGCTGTTGAAGAGGCCCGCCGTATCGGTGGAGAGACGATCCCGCTCGATCTGATGGCATCCTCAGCTGGCCGCTTCGGCTTCACCCGACGATTCCCGATCGGCCCGATTGCCGGGATCTCGCCATTCAACTTCCCACTCAACCTGGCACTGCACAAGGTAGCCCCGGCAATTGCCTCGGGGAACCCGATTGTGCTGAAGGTTCCAACTCATGATCCACTGACCATGCTCACCTTTGCTCAACTCATCGACGAAACCGACCTTCCGAAAGGTGCAGTGAGCATTATGCCGATGGACCGGGAAGTTGGCGACAAACTGGTCACCGATGAGCGGTTCGCGATGTTGAGCTTCACCGGCTCCCCGAATGTCGGTTGGGATATGAAGTCGCGCGCTGGCAAGAAGCGTGTGGTGCTGGAACTCGGCGGGAACGCGGGCGTGATCGTCGATCGGCGTTCAGACGTCAAACTGGCGGCCCAGCGCTGCCGCGTTGGAGCGTTTGCCTATGCCGGGCAGGTCTGCATCTCGGTTCAGCGCATCTATGTTCACGAAGAGCGCAAGGATGAGTTCATCGAGGCGCTTCTGGATGAGATCGGCAAGATGAACGTCGGCGATCCAATGGATGCGTCGACCGACCTTGGGCCGATGATCGACGACAAGGCTGCGGGCCGCACCGAGGAGTGGATCGAAGCCGCGAAACAGCAAGGCGCAGAAGTCCTCTGCGGCGGGAAAGCCGATGGCCGGTTCTTTCAGCCGACGGTCATTCTCAACGCTCCGCGAGACAGCTTCGTTTGCTCCCGTGAGGCGTTCGCCCCGCTGGTCAATGTCTTCACCTTCAACGACTTCACCGAGGCATTGACGCACATCAACGATTCCGACTTCGGTCTCCAGGCCGGCGTGTTCACCTACAGCCTGGAACACGCACTGCAGGCTTACGAGACGATCGATGCCGGCGGCATCATCATCAACGATGTGCCGACCTACCGGATCGATCACATGCCATATGGTGGCGTGAAGGATTCCGGCCTCAGCCGTGAAGGTCTTCGCTACGCCATCGAGGATATGACCGAACCACGACTCGCCGTATTCAACCGGGTCCCTGATCCGGACGCCTGATCGACGGCCCGACAGATTCTGGAGTATTGAGTGATCGGCAAACTCGGAAAATTTACCGCGCTGGCCGCAGGTGCCGGACTGGCAGGATGGTTGTTCTCCCGGAAACGGGGCAGAAAACCGGACAGGCGGCAAGCTGGTTCATCTGATGGCCAGAAGCCACGAATCGTGGTCGCCGGTGCCGGGTTTGCCGGGATCTCGACGCTCGAAGAACTCGCCAAGCACATCGACCCCGATGAGGCTGAGGTCACGCTGGTTGACCAGCATAACTACCACATGTTCACCCCGCTCCTGTATCAAGTCGCAACCGGGGCGGTGGACTCCGCCAATCTCACCTACCCGCTCCGCCGATTCTGCACGACTCGTGGATTCCGGTTCATCTGCTCGAAGATCTACGGTCTCAACCCGTTTGATCAGGTGCTGACGACCGCAGCTGGACAGATCGAGTACGACTACCTCGTCTTCGGACTGGGCAGCCAGACGAACTACTTCGGGATGCAGGAGATCCAGGAGCGCTCGTTCGGCCTCAAGTCGGTGTCGAACGCAACCGATCTCCACCGCAAGATCGTGCGCAATTTCGAACTTGCAGCCACGCTCGACGATCCCGAGGAGCGACGTCGGCTGCTGACGTTCATCATGGTTGGCGGCGGTGCCACGGGAATCGAGCTGACTGGTTCGCTGCACGACCTTGTGCGGCACAACATGATCAAGTTCTACCCGGAGATCAGCAACGACGAAGCCCGGATCATGCTCATCGAAGCTAGCGACCATGTGTTGCCCGGAATCAACGAGAAGATCGGCAAAATTGCGGTCAAACGCTTCGAGGAAATCGGCGTCGAGATGCGGCTGAACACGAGAGTGGCCGGTATTCGCGACAATGCCGTGATAACCGTGGATGACGAGTTGATCTATGGAGACGTCATTGTCTGGACTGCTGGGATCAAGCCGAACCCGATTAGCGCGGGGCTGGCTGTGGAGAAGTATCGGGACGGCCGGGTCATCATTGATGAACACCTGCGGATCCCCGCAGTCCCGAACATCTTTGCACTCGGAGACGCCGCTGCGTCCATTGACCCCGAGACTGGCGACACACTTCCACCGAATGCTGCAGTAGCCGTTCAGGAGGG
>SLFF01000076.1 GCA_007124395.1 Thermomicrobiaceae bacterium
CCCATCCGTTGCCCGGCAGCCAGTGCCCGTTCCAGATTGACGGTATCGCCGCGCTTCAGATCGCCGAGGTTGCTCAGTCGCAGGGTGACGGGCTGCAGGTTGACCGAAAAACTGTCGTCGGTGAAATCGGTCACCGTCAGGCAGACGCCGTTGACGTTGATGCTGTCGCCGAGGCGGACATCTTCCACTACGGTCTTGCACCGAATCGACAGGGCGTTATCCCCGCCGGATGGATCGAGCGAGAGGACCTGCCCGATCTCCTCTACGATGCCGGTGAACATGCCAGCAACCTTTCATCGGGAAACCGGTCTGCCACGTATCCGCTGATCCGGATGTCGTCGCCGATCTGCTCGAACGCTGGTTCCACGAGCCGAAGCCCATGATCTGCCTGAGCGACGCCACTTCCGCCGATTGGCGATGGGGCACCGTCCCCACCGAGCAGAACTGGCGCGATGAACGCCGTGACGCGGTCGATCAGCCCCTCATCGGCCAGTGAGCCGATAATCTGGGCGCCGCCCTCGACCATCAGTGCGTTGATCCCGCGTTCCCCGAGCGACAGCATCAGCGCATCGAGATTGACCCGCCCGTTGATGTCCGGCAACGTGAGGATGTCTGCCCCGGTATCACGCAACTCGCTGATCCGGTTGGCCGGTGCCAGTTCGGAGACGGCGATGATCGTCTGTCCGGGTGTCTCGGAGCGAAGCATCGCGGCGGTGATCGGGGTACGGGCCTGAGAATCGACCACCACACGAACTGGATGCGATGGCCCACCGAATCCGGCGAGAACGTCATCGATCCGGGTGGTGAGCATCGGATCATCGGCCAGCACGGTCCCGATTCCGACCAGAATAGCGTCGGAACGGTCCCGAATCAGATGGGCCTGCTCCCGGGCTTCCGGCCCGGTAATCCAGCGTGCGTGACCGGTGTGGGTGGCGATCTTTCCATCCAGCGACATCGCGTATTTGGCATGGATCTCTGGACGCCCGGTCTGCAGCCGGCGGAAGAACCCGGCGTTGATCCGGATAGCCTCGCTGGCGCCCGTGCCGACTTCGACCTCCACCCCTGCTTCCTGCAGGGCAGCGATACTCCGGCCGTTGACCAGTGGGTTAGGATCCCTCACCGCGATCACCACCCGGGCGATTCCGGCATCGAGAATGGCGTCGAGACACGGTGGAGTTCGTCCGTGGTGGGAACACGGTTCGAGCGTGACGTACATCGTTGCGCCAGAGGCCAGTTTTCCGGCCTGATCCAGCGCCACGATCTCGGCATGGCGCTGTCCCGGAGGCTCGGTGTGACCCTGGCCGACGATCTGGCCATCCTGCACGATCACTGCGCCGACGCCCGGGTTCGGGCTGACCCGACCGATCGCCTGGCTGGACAGATCGAGCGCCCGGTGCATCCAGGTGTGATCGGCCGGATCCGTGATCTGTTTTGCCTGACTCGAAAGAAACGTCACCAGTTCAGTCATCCCGATTCACCAGAAATCCATGTCGACGAACAGAAAAAACCCCGGAGGGTCGATCCTCCGGGGTTTCCATCATCACATCAATGACGGGCGAGACACCGACGAACGGTGTAACGCATGATCCTTCTCCCATCCGGACTGTACCGTCGGCACTGGAGTTTCACCAGTTCAGCAACCCTGAAACAGGATCACTCGCGGGCTTTCACCGCCGGTCGGGAATTGACGCTGTACGTCTCACCCTGCCCCGAAGGATTATTCAGTTGACTATTAGTATAGGAGTGTCGTCAACCGCCGTCAATCCGCAACGCCATCCGGCACTGGTTCTCGCGGTTCCGGCCCCCTTGCGACCTTCACCCTGGCGGCAATATCTGTTGCCACTCGATCCGCGTCCCGGTCCAACCCGTGCACCATCGACGAGGACAACGAGTAGAGAAACTCCAGCCCCACGAAATAGAGGCCCGGTACGTCGGGAACGATCCCACGATGATGCAACGGTTCGTGCTCACCGTGGACCGGGAGATCGATCCAGGAGAGTCCGGCGTCATACCCTGTACACCAGATCACGTTGGCGATGTCGAGTACAGTGCCATCGTCCAGCAAGGGCGTTCCGTCTCGCACTCCGGCGACGCGCGGCACGAACTTCACGCCCGCCTCAGCCAGATGCTTGCGCTTGGTCCGGATCAATGGCCCACCCTGCGACAGTATCGTCGGTCGCGCTCTTCGGCCGATCGGCGTGGCCACGGTCAAGATATGGTGGAATGCCCCTCGGAGAACAGCTCGAACCAGAATCAGGCGACCTGCGGTGCCATTGATATCAAAAGGTATCTGTCCGACATCTCGTCCAGACATCGACACAGGATGGTGCCCGGCCACTTCATTCGCGATCTCTGCTCCGGAATTTCCCGCACCCACGACGAGCACTGCACCATCCCGTAATTGAGACGGGTTCCGGTATTCGCTGCCGTGAAGCTGAACGATATCCGGATTCAGATCCCCGGCGAAAGATGGGACTCGCGGGCGCTGACAGTTCGACATCGCCACCACCACGTTATCGGCTTCGAAAACATGAGCCCCTACTTCGATGAGAAACCGGCTGCCACGCCTCGTGAGCCGCTCAACTCTTACCCCGGATCGAACTGGCAAGTTGAAATGCTCGGCGTAGGACACAAGATAGTCGGCCATCTCGTCCTTGGTTGGAAAGTAGTGTGGATCGGCAGGGAATGGCATTCCGGCGAGCCCGTCATAACGGGCTGGAGTGAAGAGGCGCAGTGAATCCCATCGTTCTCGCCAGGAGTCACCGATACGCTGGCTGGCATCTAGGATCAGGAAATTCTGACCCCGACGAGACAGATGATAGCCGACCGAAAGTCCCGCCTGCCCCCCACCAATGACGATCGTTTCGACAAACTCGGGTTCATGTGTCGTAACCAATTGAGAGCCTCTTCCTGTAAGGAGAACTCCGCTCGGAGAAGTGATCGCCTGCCAGTCCGGGTACTGAAACGTACTGCCTCTGGCGAGGTCGTCATTTAGAAACCTGCGTTGACTGGGTCTCCCACGCACTGGGGAGTGGTCGTTTACATTGAAGAACTGGTTTCGGCCGAGATGGTTACGGGAATGCGTACCTTTTTCTCGTGGTGTGGTGCCTCAGTTTGCTTCCGAGTGTGCAGATGACATCAGAGAGTGCAGATACCCTCTGTACATTGCGAAGAGGTGTGACGTGAGAAGTCGCCAGATAGCAAGGCTAACCGCTGTGAACACGACGCATCTTCCACGCTCCATTGAGTTTCACGGAGTAAGTCGACTCGGGTTTTACTCCCAGATACCGAACCCGAACATAGATGAAACAAAGCAAACATAGATATTACTTAGTAAATGTCGCACGCCAACTCATTCGGTCCACGGCTGCTATAATATCTGCACACTAAGGATGCGACGGAAATTTGAAGACGCCTGCGACGCCGGGACTCCGGTCGCCGCGATTGCGTTACTATTGGCGACCCCGCGATACCCCGGCAGACGCTTTTCGTTGAGCTCGATGAGCACGCAGGCTCTCTTGAGAAACGGAGGAAGCGGTATGGGTTTGTCGCGTAAACGGATCATCGCCAGCTCGGTGCTGGTGCTCGCGCTGCTGGCACCCATGTTTTCATCAGTCGGTGCGATTCACGAAGATACGTACGTCTCCCCGGGGACCGGGCCACAGGGCTCACCACGAACTGACGGGCAGACCGTCGTCTGGGCGGACGGCCGCGAGGGAATCCCGTACACCTCAGATGTCTACGCCGCGACTTTGCCGGAGCGCGAGGAGTTCGCGATCGCCACCGGTGAGGTGCATCAGACAACGCCGGACGTCGATGGCTCAATGGTCGTCTGGTCTGAAGATGGCGAAATTCAGGCGATGGATATCGACTCCGACGATCAGTTTGCGGTCTCGAGTGGTGCGGAAGATTCGTTGCCGGCGATCTCAGGCGATCATGTCGTCTGGGTGCGGTTCGATGATGGATTCTCGATATGGAGCCGGAATCTCTCCACGATGGACGATCCGGTGCACCTGGCCGATCTTGACTTCGCACTGTCCGGCCGCCCGGAGATCGACGGAGATACGGTCCTGTTCGGCCAGACAGACGAAGCGGAGGGTGATCCTGACGGTGGCGCTGGATGGCAGCTCTTCAAGGCTCACGTCGACGGAACTGATCTGGAGGTACTCGTCGAGGATGACGCCCCGGGCGCCCACCTCAACGGCTTTGACCTGCATGGCTCAATGGGAGTCTATGCGGCCAATGAGGATCTCTTTGCCATCGATATCGATTCTGGCGATTCGTTCTATCTCGCTTCGAACGCGATGACGCCGACAACCGATGGTCGGTACGTCTTCTGGAGTGATACGGGTCACTTGGACCAGACGCAGGAGCGCGTCGATCTCCGGGGATACGACATGCTCTCTGACAGCCGGTTCGTCATCTATCAGGATGAAGGACGCAATGTATTGGGGAACACCGGTGGTGACTACCTCGTCTGGTCTCGTGGTTTCATGCCGCCGGAGGAACTCAATGCGCACGCTGCGCCGATCTCAGACCTGATCCCG
>SLFF01000370.1 GCA_007124395.1 Thermomicrobiaceae bacterium
CTGTCGCGCTTATCGCTGCCGAGGGCTGGCCTGGAGGGGCGGCAGACTCTTCGCTCCGGGATGACGACACCGTTCAGCGTGTTTCCCGTGGAGTGATGACGATCGGCGGGAGGATCTTCCTCTGGCGTGAATCGTCTTCGCTTCGGGTCGACGGTCTGGAGCATATTCCTGCCGAGGGCCCGGTGATCCTGGTGGCAAGACACTACCATCACCTTCTCGACGGCTGTGCGATCCACGTTAGCCTTCCCCGTCCAATGCACGCGGTGGTCGCGATCGACTGGGCGGAATCTGGTCGTCAGTCACAGCTTATGCAGACCGCTTGCCGAATGGCGCGCTGGCCTATGGTGGTGCGACCAGATTCAACAGGCGGCAAGAATCAGACAGACGCGGACCGCATTCGCGTTTTGCGCGAAGCATTCCGTGACTCAATTCAGCTTCTCTCCGAAGGTCGGATTCTGACGATCTTCCCGGAGGGTTACCCGACGATCGATCCTCACGGATCGAAGAAAACATCGAATGACGAGTTTCTGCCGTTCGATACCGGGTTTCTGGCAATAGCCCGGGCCGCACAGCGCAGAACCGGCCTCGACATTCCGTTGATCCCGGTGGGATTCGATTACGCAGAGTCCGCTAAGGGGCAATGGGACATCACGATGCGGGTAGGTGCACCGGTCTATCTCAGAACCTATTCGGACGAAGCAGCCTTGCTCGCAGACATAACATCCAGAGTTCGGACGCTTTCCAACGGCATTGAAGAACCAGTCCATGGCGACGCCGCCAGAGTAACGGAGACATCATGACAGCCATCGATTCAGGACGTAACACTGTCGATCTGAACCAGCACCAGCCAGATGGTAATCGTCCCTCAGCAATTGTTGTGGGTTCGGGATTTGGCGGCCTGGCCGCGGGTATCCGGCTAGCGGCCGGCGGCTATCAGGTGACGGTTGTGGAAGCCCGGCACCAGCCGGGAGGCAGAGCCGGTCAGATCATCGATCGGGGCTTTGTATTTGACACTGGCCCGACGCTGATTACCGTTCCGGACCTGCTGGAAGATCTCTGGGCTACCGCTGGTCGCTCGATGCATGACTATCTCGACATTCGACTTCTCGAACCGTACTACCGGATTCAGTTCAAGGACGGGAAAGCGTTCGAATACAGTGGAGATCCGGACGTATTCGATGAGCAGGTCGCCAAGTTCAACCCTGACGATGTCGATGGATATCACAAGTTTCTGGAGGCGACGAAGAACGTCTATCAGCGGGCGTTCGTCGATCTGGGACGGGCTCCGTTCCACAAATTCTCAACATTCCTGCGGGTCGTTCCGGAGCTGATCCGGATCGGTGGCCTCCAGAGTGTCTACTCGTTTGCCAGCAACTACATCAAGGACCCGTATCTGCGCACGGTGCTGGCGTTTCACCCGCTCTTTATCGGCGGCAATCCGTTCCGGGCGAGCGCGATCTACAGCATCGTTCCGTATCTCGAGAAGACTGGCGGGGTGCACTTCGCGATGGGCGGAATGCACGCGGTTGTTCTGGCGATGGTCAAGCTGATTGAAGACCTTGGTGGGACCGTTCTGTACAACACTCCGGTGCAGCGTTTCGTCTCCGCGAACGGGCGAATCGTTGGCGTTGATACCGGCGATGGCCGGGTGCGCACAGCCGACGTTGTGGTAGCCAACAGTGACGCTGCGACATCACTGCTAAAGCTGGTTCCCGAAGAGCAGCAGTCGAAACTCTGGTCCTTCTACTGGAAGCAGGCCCGCTATTCGATGAGCTGCTTCCTGCTCTACGTCGGCCTGAACCGACAGTATCCGGAACTGCGTCATCACACCATTGTCATGCCGAAGGACTTCAAGGGTGTCGTGACCGACATTTTCGACAACAAACGGATTCCGACTGATATCCCGATGTACCTCCACGCCCCGACTCGGACCGACCCGTCTATGGCTCCGCCAGGCTGCGAGAGCATGTACATCCTCGTTCCGGTGCCAAACCTCAGCTCGGGAATCGACTGGTCGATCACCGGCGATGACCTGCGAGAACGCGTGATGGACGCGATCGAGCAGGAGCTCGGACTGGAGGATTTCCGGGATTCCATCGTTGTCGAGCATCGGTTTACTCCGGTCGACTTCCGCGATGAACTCGGAAGCTGGGAAGGTGCCGCGTTCTCGATCGAACCCACCTTGATGCAGTCCGCCTACTTCCGTCCGCACAACCAGCTGAGCGAGATCGACGGCCTGTATCTCGTTGGAGCAGGCACGCACCCCGGAGCGGGTGTTCCGGGAGTGATTCTATCTGCCGAAATCGCAGCGAATCTCATCTTCGAACGCGAGATGCAGCCAGCGAAATAGTCTGGCTGTGGGCCGGGACTGAGACGAGGGGAGCAATTGGCAATATGAAGGGCAAGATCGTTCTCGCTGATGCGATGGGCTATTGCTGGGGAGTGCGCCGGACGCTGGACATCATCCAGCGAGCCGGGCGACCCGACAATCAGATCGCGACGATCGGCGATGTTATCCATAATCCACAGGTGGTGCAGCGACTGCGCCAGGCAGGCGTTCAGACCGCTGAGACTGTGGATGATGCATCGAGTCAGGGATTCCAGCAGGTCGCGATTACGGCGCATGGCGCATCACCAAAACGAAACCAGCGCGCAGAAGATCTCGGACTGTCAATGGTCGATACGACCTGTCCGCTCGTGACCAAGGTCCAGCGACTGGCGCAGAAACTGGTCAAGCAGGGGTATTTCATCGTGGTTTATGGCGATGCCGGGCATCCGGAAGTACGGGGAATCCTCGGCTGGGCAGATACGTCCCGAGCCGTTGCGGCCAAGCATGTCGAGGATCTGCCATGGAATGCCGCACGAGGTCGAACGGCCAGTGACGACCAGATTGCTCCACCACGAAAGGTGGCGGTGATCAGCCAGACGACCAAGATCGTGGACGAGTTTCTTGCCTTCACCAGGAATCTGACGGACCTCGTTGCCCGCGAAGGAGGCGAAATCCGGGTTTGCAACACGATCTGTGCGCCCACAACGGAGCGTCAGAACGCGATCGAGCGACTATCCGAGCAAGTCGACGCGATTCTGGTGATCGGCGGCCGGAAGAGTTCGAACACGGCCCGCCTGGCCGAGGTGGCCCGCGGTCATGGAGTGATCAGCTATCACATCGAGTGCGAACGAGATATCGACCATTCCTGGTTGCGCGATATCACGAATGTCGGAATCACTGCCGGCGCATCAACGCCTGACGATGTGATCGAAGGGGTCATCGACCATCTGGCAATGCATGGCTATGAGCGGCCAACGTCGCACGCCTGGCAGTCTGAATATGATCTGGAGCACGAGCCGGCATACTAGCGAATGTGGTATCCCGGCCCGCAGCGGTGTTTTCGCTAGTACATCGCCTCGAAATCGAGCAGATTCCGCATCTCCTCGACTCGATCATCGAGGAAGCACTCCAGGTTGTGGCAGAAGATGTCAGAGATCTTTCGGTTCTCCGAGTAGGCAGTGCTGGCCGAGTGCGGTGACACGAGCACGTTCGGGAGATCCCAGAAAGGACTCTCTTCAGGCAGCGGTTCAGTGCGGAAGACATCCAGACCGGCGAATCCGATCTTCCCGGATGTCAGCGCACCATATAATGCGTCTTCCACCACCACGGGACCTCGTGAAATGTTGACGAACACGACGCCGTCCTTCATCACGTTGAACGCCTGGGCATCAATCAAGTTCTCCGTCTCCGGGGTGTGCGGGCAACAGAGCACCACGCAGTCTGCTTCGCTCAGCGCATCGAACATGTCATCCCGGCCAAACATTCGATCGACTCCGAGTTCGCGGGCACGTTCTGGGTCATTCCGGCGACCCATCGCCGAGACCGTCATGCCAAACGCGTGAGCAACTTCGGCGACACGCTTGCCGATCTTGCCGGGGCCGATAATCACCATCTCTTTGCCGGGAAGCTCATCCCCGCAATAGCGCACCCATCGATGTGCCTGCTGATCGGCCTGGAGCCGCGATAGCTGTTTCATCTGCGACAACAGAACCAGCATGACAAACTCGGCAAGGGGCTCGGCGTGAACGCCGCTTGCCGTCGAGACGCGCAGATTACTCGATGCCAGCCCAAGCCGATGAACTAGTTGCCCGACCCCGGAGCTGGTTGTCTGAACCCATTGCAGGTTCGGTGCAGCCTCCAGGAGGTGCGGAGCGCCTTTCGGGAGAGTCGGGAAGTCCCAGAGGATGTTTGCATCGGAAAGATGCGCCATGAAACGCTTCTCTTGCTCCTCGGTTAGCTGAAATCCATCGACCCCATTGTGATCGGCGACATAGCGGGTTGGCGCCAGCAAATCTGGCTCATACCGGATCTCGATCCGGCCGCCAGCGGCGCCTGCGATTCGGTCGACGTGCTCCTGCTCCAGCGGTGAAGTAACGAAGAACACCGGGCGTGACGATTGATCGTGGGACATGATTTGCGACTCTCCCCTCGGGACGTTCAGTGACCATTCCGTTAGGCAATACGCTATCACACACATTCATGGGCTGATATGTA
>SLFF01000471.1 GCA_007124395.1 Thermomicrobiaceae bacterium
ACCCATGATAGTGATACCGGGTCGCCGGAAGTGCAGATTGCACTGCTGACAGAGCGGATCAACAATCAGGTTGGACATCTGCGAGAACATCCGCACGACAACCATTCGCGACGAGGCCTGCTGAAACTGGTCGGTCGCCGCCGCCGGCTGCTGAGTTATCTCAGCAAGAAAGATATCGAGCGGTATCGTGAGACCATCACCAGACTTGGGCTCCGACGCTAAGTTGAGGTCGTTGAACGTGTTCACGGCTCGACGCCGATTCCCGTTCCCGCGGGTGGAAGCCGATATCAGAGTAGCCGACGCTGACAAGTCTTCTGGACTGGCCCAGGGTTTCGTGCCCTGGGCCGTTGTCTTGTTTGCAGGACGAAATCGGCGAATCTCCGAGTCCGGCTCGCCCGGGAACATTGGGTAAAATTGTACGGTGTGAAACGGTAAGACGGTGAGGTGTTAGGTATTGGAGCCCGATGATGATCCATTGAAGCGATTGTCATCGACCGCCAGTTCCTAACCCCTCCCAAAACCGTCACACCAATTCTGGTTCAGGATGTGCGAGCTATAGAGAATAGCAATGCACTCTGTTTCAAAGTGGGAGAGGATATATGCCTCCAGTAATTACCGAGAAGTCTATTGAAATCAATGGCAGGACACTTACGATCGAGCATGGCCGGATCGCCGGTCTCGCCGATGGTTCCGTGACAATCCGCTACGGGGACACGCTGGTGTTGTCCACGGCGGTCGGTTCAAAAGAGCCGCGTCCGGGGGTGGATTTCCTGCCGCTGACCGTCGACTATGAAGAGCGAATGTACGCCGCCGGCAAGATCCCTGGCGGTTTCATCAAACGTGAGGGCCGCCCGTCCGAGAAGGCAACCCTTACTGCACGTCTCACTGACCGACCGATTCGCCCGCTGTTCCCGGATGGATGGCGCTCTGAGATTCAGCTGATTACCACGGTCATGTCGACCGATCAGCAGAATGATCCGGATGTCCTGTCCATCGTTGGCGCTTCGACGGCGCTGGCGATTTCCGATATCCCGTGGGACGGGCCGATCGCGGCCGTTCGTGTCGGCGATATCGATGGCAACCTCATGATCAACCCAACCTCAGCCGACCTGGAAAACAGCGTGTTGAACATGGTTGTCGCCGGTACTGCTGATGCCGTGATGATGGTTGAGGGCGAAGCGAACGAGATCTCTGAAGAGCGCATGATCGAAGCGGTCATGGCCGGTCATGACGAGATCAAGCGAATCGTGTCGCTGATCAACGAACTGCGCGAAGCTGTTGGCAAGCCGAAGCGTGACTTCACGCCGCCAGCCAAGAACACAGCATTGATCGAGAAGGTTGAAAAGGCCGTCGAAGGCAAGCTGCGTGATGCACTGTTCCACCCGGATAAGGAACAGCGCAACGAGGCAACCTCAGCACTGAAGGCTGAAGTCGTCGAGCAGCTTTCCACGCCGAGCGATGGAATGTCCGATGAGGACATCGCTGCACTTCCGAGCGCCCGTGAGGTCTCAGACGTGTACGGCTCGATCGTCAAGGGCATGGTTCGCCGGGAGATCCTCGAAGCCGGAGATCGCCCGGATGGCCGCAAGCCCGATGAGATCCGCGACATCTGGGGCGAGGTCAGCTATCTTCCCCGGACACACGGTTCCGCCATCTTCACCCGTGGCCAGACTCAGGTCGTAACGGCCGCCACGCTCGGTACCTCTGGCGAAGGTCAGATGATCGATGGCATCGGCCTCGAAGACAACAAGCGCTATATGCACCATTACAACTTCCCACCCTACAGTGTCGGTGAAGCGCGATTCATGCGTGGACCGAGCCGTCGGGATATCGGGCATGGTGCGCTGGCCGAGCGAGCGCTGATTCCGGTGCTCCCGGACCTCGATGAGTTCCCTTACACGATGCGTCTGGTGTCTGAGGTCGTGACCTCGAACGGGTCGACCTCGATGGCCAGCGTTTGCGGCAGCACAATGGCGCTTATGGATGCCGGTGTTCCGATCAAGGCCCCTGTGGCCGGTATGGCGATGGGCCTTATCACTGACGGCGATTCCAGCCGCTATCAGATCCTGAGCGATATTCAGGGGCTGGAAGACGCGCTCGGTGACATGGACTTCAAGGTTGCCGGTACCGGTGATGGTGTCACGGCAATTCAGATGGACATAAAGGTCGCGGGCATCACTGCAGAGATTATGCAGGAAGCGCTGGATCAGGCCCGTAAAGGCCGCCTCTTCATTCTGAGCAAGATGAATGAAGTCATTGACGCCTCGCGTGGTTCGGTTTCGGACTTCGCACCGCAGATCACACGTATCCAGATCGACAAGCAGCAGATCGGTACGTTGATCGGGCCTGGCGGCAAGATGATCCGCGGCATTCAGGAAGAGACTGGTGCCAAGCTGGAAGTCGAAGAAGACGGCACCGTCTACGTCAGCTCTGTGGACCGGGCCAGTTCCGAGGCGGCGATTGCCCGCATCGAAGCACTGACCAAGGTTCCGGAAGTCGGCGAGGTCTACACCGGCAAGGTCAAGACGATTATCGCCTCTGGCGCGTTCGTCGAGATTCTGCCCGGCAAGGATGGCTTCGTCCACATCTCCGAACTGGAGAACCGACGTGTCGAGAAGGTCGAAGATGTCCTCGCAGTCGGTGACGAAACCACTGTGGTGGTCAGCGCCATTCGTAACGATGGCAAGATCAACCTCTCCCGCAAGCGTATGCTGCCCGCCGAAGGTGGTGCAGATGCTGGAGACGCCGGAAGCAGCGGCGGTAGCAGCAGCAGCGGTGGCAACAGTGGCGGTGGTGCCGAGCGCCGGGGCGGCGGAGACCGCAACCGGGAACGCAGCCAGTCCAGCGGCGGTGGAGATCGTGGCGGCAACAACCGCAACGAGGGTCGCGTTGAGCAGCGCTTTGAGCCCGATCCGTCCAGGGACAAGGACAAGGAAAAGGACGATGAGGGCGGCGACCAGATCATGCGTCGACCGCGAGATAGCCGGACCCCACCGGGCCGCAACTAACCGACTATCGGTTGCAACTCAAGCATGAAAGCCAACAGCGTGGACCATTCGGTCCACGCTGTTTCTCGTTAGCGTTGACTGGAAGGTTGGCGACCTCCGTGCCGCCCCGACTCGCGAACCGGCCTGTTTGGCGGGGGCCGACGGAGCTGCCCAGTCTACCGATCGCTCAGTCCAACTGAAACGGACCCCTGGCTCTCGTCCGCCGGGACTACCGGGTCCAGCGACTGGAAGTGCCGCTCGATCATCATCAGCGCGACAACCCCGAGCATGACCCCGAACCAGAGCGTGGCAAACCGGATCAGCAATGTAGCGGCGCCAGCAATCTGAGTTGTCATCAGCGTGTCCGAAACCAGGAGAATCAGCAGCCCGGCCACTGAGGCTTCGGCAGCGCCCAGGCCTCCGGGAAGCATCGAAAGCGATCCCAGTACCGTGGCGCTGGCGAGAACGAAGAACGCCAGAATGAGGAACTCCATGTTGGCAGGCATGCCGAGGCCGATCAGAATCACGTAGAAGGCCAGACACTCCCCGGCCCAGGAAATCGTCCCGATCGTCGTGGCGATGAGCAGGTTCCGGTTCTTGAGCAGGATGAACGTCGAATCGTACAGGCTTCGCAGGATGTGGACTTTCGGGGCAATGATCTGTACCCGCTCCAGTTTGCTCAGAATCCATTCCACCAGACGCCGATTCTGGACGATTACAACCACAGAGAGAGCGCCGATCGAGGCAACCAGCAGGAGTGGCCAGCCGTACCGGAACGTCAGCAGGCCGAACGAGGCGAGGATGAGCATGGCGATGCCGTCCGTCAGCCGTTCGGCCATCGGGATCGGTGCGGTCTTCGCCATCGGGGTCCCGGTGGCACGACGTACCAGGTACGCTTTCAGCACCTCTCCGACTTTGCCCGGGGTGATCGCCATCGCCAGCCCGGCGACGAAGATAATCGCGCTGGTTCGTCGCTTCAGTCCCTGAATATCGAGGATAGCGAGGTAGAATTCCCACTTGACGTAACGACCAATATAATTGACGATCGTCAGGAAAAGTATCAGCGGAAGTAGCCACCACTGAAACTCTCGGAGCGTTTGCCAGAGCGCTGGACCATCGCTGATGACAACCAGAGCCACGACCACGAGTAGACCGAATGCCAGTCCGTAAAGGAACCGACGTCGCAACCGATCCATCACATCGCTGGACGTGCTGGTCGGCTTTGGCTTCTCTCCTCTGGTCTGATCCTCGGTCATTTTGCTGGGTATCCTGAATTGGAAAATAACTGTACGTACAGTTAGAGGGTGAGTGAGGAGTTAGCGTACGTACGTATCAAAGCAATCGGGGTTCGTTGACTGGTTCGATCGGGCTCTGATACGATGCGACTCAGTGCTCAACGAACATCATCGGATTGTACGAGAAATAGAGGCAGCTGTGTTTCAGAACCCGGCACTCGAGTCCCGGTATGCAGAGCTCACCCGGCACATCGCCGGAATGGGTTCATCGATCGTTGTGGCATTCAGCG
>SLFF01000278.1 GCA_007124395.1 Thermomicrobiaceae bacterium
CAGCGAGGTCGTTGACGATCAGAAGCATCAACGAATCGATTTCTCACTTCGCCATCCGAACTTGCCGGAGATCGATCATTTGCGCGTCGTTGATGTCTTCGAAGTGGTCTGGGTGGAAGACGAGGATGGATCTCGCTCTGCGCCTGTGGGCATCGACTTTATCGATCCAGGAGTTCCGGACGGTGCCCCGGCCGGAAACCCCCTTGACGTTCACGTCCCCCAACAGCCTGACGGTCCACTTCAGGTTGCATTCATCTATGAGACAGAAACGGACGCCGAGGGTCTTACTCTGGTGATTGACTTGCCAGAGGACCATCCCGATCCGGGTATGCCGGACACCTACCGCGTCAATCTCGCGGACCTGATGGATTCTGCGGATCAAGTCGTAGAGCCAACACCGACGATCGGCCCGAGCGGTCTGCCGTCTGATTCATCCTTTGCGATCTCCTATTCCCGCATGCTCGATGACGAACCAGTCCTGCGTTTCGTTGATCCACAGGGGAATGAGCTGCACGATGTCGAGGGGCTACCGAGCCATCAGTGGGGACCGGAGCTGTTCTCGATTGCCGGGGTGACATCGCCAGATGGTCAGTACGTCGTGCATCCGGGAGAGGCCCTTCGCAGTGGCAACCTCTTTGTACGTGATGTTCTGTCCGGCGACGAAACCGAGCTTCTCGTCGATACCGATTATCAGGACGCGAACCCGGTGTGGTCACCCGATGGAGAATGGATCGCCTTCGAGCGTGTCTACAGTGGGCATACCGAGATCTTCAAGATTCGGGCCGATGGATCTGACCTGCAACAACTCACTGACACGGAAGATGGCGCTGGCCGAATTGTCTGGTCGCCGGATGGTGAGCGGATCGCCTTCCTCAGCCCGCCATCCTGGGAAGGGTATGGGGCAATCGAGGATCCGGCTCCGGGCCACACGCCATTCCAGATTCACGTTGTCAACGCCGACGGATCCGACCAACGTGTTGTCGAGGATGCCGCGGTTTCCACGCCGGAGCAATTCGCCAGTGAGGTGATTCAGCAATCAGGCCAGATCTGGTCGCCGGATAGCCAGCGCATCGCTTATGTCGAGTATGAGATCGATGACTCGAGCGATGGAGCCCTTCCCAGGCTGGCGATTGCTGATGTCGAGCGAGGACTGGATCACATATATCCGGACGAAGTCGTCAACATGCCTGCCTGGTCACCGGATGGTCAGCGCATCGCATACCTGAGCGAGGGCACTGACGGTCAAAGCCTGGTGAAAGTCGTTGACCCGCAATCAGCCGAGGCCTCTACCATCTACCAGGGGATTGAGCAGCTATCGCACCCGATATGGGCCCCGGACGGTCGCGAGTTGCTCCTGCAAGGTCGTCAGAACGACCCCACAGGAACCACGCTGTTCGTTCTCGAAGTCGAAACGGGTGATCTGCGTATCGTGGCTGAACATGTCGTTCCGATGTTCACCCCGCAATGGATCGAAGACCATCGGTTCGGAGGCGACTAGCGCCGGCAGGGTCAAGCAGATGTCGCCAGGTGGAGCAATGCTGAAAAGCTAAGACTTTGGCGGCTCATACGCCGGGTCCGGATCGTCGTGTACCGGGAAGCCCATTGGGCCACCGGCGTTGTAGGTCAGCTGGATGATGATGTTGTTCGGGTCCGGGAAGAAGATGTTCTTGCCCGGTGAGTAGCCGTGGACCGGCACGTTGTGGTTGTCGAGATGTGCTTTCCAGCGATCGATTGCGCCCTCATCATCGGTAAAGAAACATATGTGATCCAGCGCCCTGCCAGATTTCGGGATGGTCGCTTCCATGAACTCCGGTTGCTCGGCGTCCGGAAACTCGAAGAATGCGAAGACGGTATTCGGAGCCACGGTGATGAAGTAGTGGCGCTCGGCTTCCGGTCGACTCATCCGGTGGGCCAGTGCGATTTCACTGCCGAGCACGTTTCTATAGAAGGCGACGGTCTTTTCCATGTCGTTGGTGACCATCGCGACGTGATGCAGCATGCCGAACGGGCTGTTCAGGCCGTCGCGGTCTGGCAGTGAGAGGTTGCTGGTCGATGTCATGGTTTGTGGTCCCTTTCTTCGCCCTCACCCGACCGGGCCGACAGGGCGTCGGCCCCTTAATGAATCGGGTTATCTCGAGCTCAACTGGTTGATCGGTACATCGGTGACGAACATCGATCCTGGTGCGTGGGTAATCATCAGCTCCGGGCGAGACTGCATGGCGATCGCCTGCGGAGTGACGCCACAGGCCCAGAAGACCGGGACGTCGCCGGGTTCGGAGATTGGCGGGTCGCCATAGTCGGGTTGCCCGAGATCACTGATCCCGATTGCCGCGGGATCGCCGATGTGGATCGGGGCCCCGTGTACTTCGGGATACCGGGCGGTCACTTCGACGCTGCGGATCACACGGTCGGCCGGAATCATCCGCAGTGAAACCACCATCTCTCCATGGAATCGGCCGGCTGGCGTGCAGGGAATAGAGGTCCGATACATCGACACCACGCTTCCAGCATCGTGATGGCGCATCGGTATGCCGGCATCCAGCAACGCCTGTTCGAAGGTGAACGAGCAACCGAGCAGGAACCCGGCCATCGAGTGGTCCCAGAGCTCGGTGATATCTGTCCGCTCGTCGGCCAGCTCTCCGTTACGGTATACCCGATACCCGGGCAGATCGGTGCGAAGATCAGCCCCCGGAGCGGTCTGGACTGGCTCCGCCCGGCCAATGTCGGTCACGTCGAGCAACGGGCACGGTTTCGGGTTTCGATGGCAGAACACCAGAAAGTCGTAGGCGAGTTCCTGCGGGAGCACTACCAAATTTGCCTGCGCGTATCCCGGCGCCATCGCGGCAGTGTGTCCGGTGTGGCGACCGGTTCGGCAGGCGCTGCGAACCATCGATGGTGAGCTGAAGGTGTCGGCGTGGGTGGAAGTGGCCACCGGACCTGCTCCGTTTCTGAATTCGGGCCCTGGATCGATTCATCTAGCCTAGCATTGACGCGGGCCTAACGGCAATTGATGTTCACGTCGACAACCGGCCCCGGCTGTGGTGAACTATTCAGGCTGGCGACGGCCGGTGATCATCTCTGTGAGGGGAATCGAGACGTAATGACGCAGCGTGATGTTGGCATTGAGGACATTCTCGGGCTGACTCTGGTGAGCGATGCACAGATCGCTCCTGGTGGCGGTCGGGTGCTCTGTACCTTTGCGGAAAACGGGGCCGATCGCGGTGAGCGGCGCCCCCGCAGTGCGGTCTGGCTCTACTCCATCAGTGGGCAGCGGCCCGTGCGTATCAGCACCGGCTCCGGTTCGGACAGCCAGGGACGATTCTCTCCCAGCGGCAAACAGGTCACGTTCCTTTCCGATCGTGAGAAGCGGAACATCGCGCAACTGTATCTGGTGGATGAAACGCCGCGCGATGCTCGAAAGCTCACGGATCTGCCGGCCGGCGTTTCCAGTCACGCCTGGGCACCGGATGGATCTCACATTGCTCTGCTCTCGACCGACTATATTCCCGAGCAGGACAACGATGTCAAACTCTTCGACGCCGATCGCCGGTTCCGACGCCTCTACCTCTGCAATCCTGACACCGGCGAGACGCAACCACTGACTCATGGCGATCTGCACATCTGGGAGTATTGCTGGTCACCTGATAGCACAAAGATCGCGGCGATTGCCTCGGATGAGCCGTTCGAGTGGGGCTGGTACGATGCCCGGCTCGTGACGATCGATATCTCCACTGCCGAGGCGGCCACTGTCTACGAGTCCGAGCGCCAGATTGCACGACCGGCCTGGTCTCCAGAGGGTTCGAGGATCGCCCTGATCACATCCTTCTGGAGCGATCCCGGCATGACCGGTGGTGATGTCCTGCTGGTCGATCTGGAGGACAGTAGCGCGCGATCGCTGACCAGTGGCGAGCCGAGATCGCACTACACCGTTCACTGGTGTGAAGCCGGATCATCACTGATGACATTCGGCCTGGAGCGTGCCAGCGCCCGGATCTGTCGAGTGGATATCGGGCAGGGATCGACTCCGCTCTGGACCGCCGAGATGGCGCTCAGCGATTATGGCGGTTCGTTCGACGCGAAATCAGGGCAATTTGCACTGACTCTTTCCAGCGTTTCGGCGCCGCCGGATGTCTGGATCGGCTCGCTGAATCCTGGCGACTCGGACCTCGAACTCTCCCGGATTCCGTCGGCCAATCCAGCGTTCAGAATGGAAAGCTCATCACTCCAGTGTCTGCGCTGGAACGCACCAGATGGCCTCCCGATCGAGGGCTGGTACCTCGCTCCAAAAGGCTGGCATTACGGGATGCCCGCTCCACCGATGGTGACCGTGGTTCATGGTGGTCCGACGGCTGCCTCGATGCCGGCTTTCCCAATGGGGAGCGCGGCCGCATGGACCCCGCAGCTACTCCAGAGCGGTATTGCGGTGTTCATGCCGAACTATCGTGGCTCAAATGGCTATGGAGCCGAGTTCGCCGAGGC
>SLFF01000133.1 GCA_007124395.1 Thermomicrobiaceae bacterium
ATCATTGCGGGCGGCCAATCTGGCCGCCCGCTCTGTCGTTCCTGATCCGATTGCTGCAATGTTCTTAGACGTCGCGTGCCCCGGAGGTAGCGTAATACGGATCCGCGAGCTCTGAAGACTCGTCTTCGGACGTCTCCATCCACGCGCTATCACGCATAACCAGTCCATCACGAAGCTCGATCGTCCGTGAGCCTCGTTCGGCGATGGAGCGGTCATGGGTAACCATGATGATCGTTTTCCCCTGTTGCCAGAGTTCGTGAAACAACGCGAGCACACGATCACCGGTCTCGGAGTCGAGATTCCCGGTTGGCTCGTCAGCCAGGATCAACGGAGGATCGTTGGCCAGTGCCCGGGCGATGGCGACCCGTTGTTGTTCACCACCAGAAAGCTCACTGGGGAGGTTGCTGCCGAGTTCGGCAATACCCACGCGGTTCAATAGTTCGGAAGCGCGTGTGCGATCTCGTCCACGGCCAGCAAGGTCCATCGGGAGAACGACGTTCTCCAGCGCGGTAAGGGTTGGCATCAACTGGAAGAACTGAAAAATGATCCCGACGTTCTGGCCTCGCCACTGGGAGAGCTGCTCCTCGGTACGACTGGAGATCTCGGTTCCGTTTATGGTGACAGTGCCTGAAGTTGGACGGTCGATCCCGCTGAGGATGTTGAGTAACGTTGACTTCCCGCACCCGGACGGTCCGAGCAGCGTAACCCATTCACCGCCTGCGATCGTCAAGTCAATGCCGCGTAGCGCATTGATCGTCCGCCGACCAGAGACGTATTCCTTCTTGACATGATCAATCTGAATGAATTCGTTCAGCGAGGCTCCCGGACCCTGTGCCACTACCGGCCGCCAATCAGCCTTGCCAGAACGAGAAGCAGTGCGGCACCGATCGAGGCGATGATGATACTCCCGAAGAATCCGGCTGTCCCATCGATACCCAGCGCGGAGAACAGCAGCCCGCCAACAATCGCACCAGCAAGACCTATTGCCGTATTCCCTAGACATCCAAAGCCCCGTCCGCCAGAGAGTGTTGCGGCGATCCATCCGGCAAGAAATCCGACGACGATCCACGAAATGAGGCTTCCCGGGTTTAGATCCACGATTCACTCAGCTTTCATTCTCTTCTTCGTTGTCCGTCACTGCTCGATCTCTCGCGCTGATCAGGTCCGGCCGGCGCTCACGGGTCCGCTCCAGAGATTGCGATCGGCGCCAGGCCTCAACATTGGCGTGATGACCACTCAGGAGCACCTCGGGCGGAGTAAGCCCCCGAAACTCGAACGGTCTGGTGTATTGCGGGTACTCCAGCAAGCCCGCGGTGTGGGATTCATCCGATGTCGATTCTTCCTGGATCACTCCGGGGATCAATCTGCTGACGGTATCGACGATCACAGCTGCCGGTAGTTCGCCTCCGGTCAACACATAGTCACCGATCGAGACTTCACGGGCTCCGAGTATATCGATTACCCGTTGATCGACTCCCTCATATCGGCCGCAGATCAGCGCGAGTCCCGGGCGAGATGAAAGTGACGCGGCCATGGACTGCGTGAAACGCTCTCCGGCTGCCGACAGCAGGATGACCTCAGTGCCCGGTTCACGGTCCTGCATGATCGATTCCACAGCGTTGACGATGGGCGGGGCCATCATGACCATTCCGGCTCCACCGCCGTAGGGGTAGTCGTCGACCGATCGGTGACGGTCGGTGCTCCACTCACGGATGTCGTGAACGTCGACGCTGATCTGTTTCAGTTCACGGGCACGCTTGATAATGCTCTCGGTGAGGAATCCGTCAAATATACCCGGGAAGATCGTGAAGAGATCGAATTGCACCGACAGGCTGCCATTTCCGTGATTGATTGACTTACGCTGTCAGAAGTCTATCCAAATGTTCTGGAACTTCACCAAGCGATGCAACAACCAGATCAGGTTCAGGATCGAGCGTGGCGGCCAGATCGTTGCTGAGCAGTACCGTCTTCATGCCGATGCTGGAAGCGCTGGCGACATCGAATCGTGGGGAGTCACCGACGTGGACCGACGTTGCCGCTGAGGCGTTGAAGAGATCAAGCGTATGCTGGTAGATTGCCGGATTCGATTTGTAGATGCCGCAGCGAGCCGATGTGACAACCTCATCGATCAGGTCGGACATGTCAAAGCGGGTCAGAGACCATTCCAGAAACGGGTGGTAGGCAGCGCTGGAGATGACAGCAATCTGGATTCCACGAGCCCGAACGCCCTGGAGAAGTTCGATTGCTCCTGGAATGGGCTGGGCATCGTGCTGGGCGCGGTGCATGACTGACTGGACGGCGCTGGCAATGTCGTCTGGCCGGAGAACAAGCTCGAGCTCGTGGGCAACCTGGATCATGCTGGTCACGGCATCGCACTCCACCCCGGAGGCCATTGCCTGCTCTCGGATTGCCCGGTAGCGCTGCAAGGCCTCGGTGAGCATCTGATGATTATCTTCGCCAGGGGAGATAGCGTTCATCTCTGCGAAAACCGCGCGAGGAAGCTCTCGGATCTCGAGTTGGAACCATGCGTCGCAATGGAAAAGTGTGTTGTGAAAATCAATGGTAAACAGCGCAGGGACCCTTTCAATGCTTCGCAAGGAGACTAGTCGCTCGGCTTCATGTTCTGGACCGCGCATGAGGGCACTTCAATCGGTTCACCGATCGCCTTCAGGAGGGCGTCAACGGCGGCCGGATCGAACTGCGTGCCGGAGTTGCGCCGGATCTCATCGATGGCGACCTGATGCGACAGCGCTGAACGGTATGGGCGGTCAGTCGTCATCGCGTCATACGTGTCGGCAACCGCGATGAGGCGCGACCCGAGCGGGATGTCGTAGCCACTGACGCGTTCCGGGTAGCCTGTGCCGTCCCAACGCTCATGATGATACCGGATGATGGTCGAAACATCGCTGAAGATCGAGATGTTCCCCATGATCTCTGCCCCGGCGACCGAGTGGCGCTTCATTTCCTCGAATTCGTGAGCTTCGAGCTTTCCTGGCTTCAGCAAGGTTGCATCTGAGGTGGTGACTTTGCCGAGATCATGAATCCGGGCGGCGGTGATAACCGTCTCGTACTCATCGAACGATACGTCCGGATAGTTCTGGAGCATTATCGCCACCATATCGCTCACCCGTTGAGAGTGCTCGGCGGTATACGGGTCCCTGCGATCGAGCATATCGGCCAGGACGCTGAGCGTCTCCCTGGTCTCTTCATGCACTTGACGATAGCTGCGAAATGCGAGGTACGGCCCCAGCAACGGTATGACTACGATTATCAGCGCGAAGATGCTCTCGCGGTAGAGCACGGGAATCATCACCCCAAGCGTGGGCAGCGAGATGTGTTCGAAGATCGCTCCCCGGAAATTTGCCAGCCAGAGCTGGAGTGCTGGTTGCTCAAGCACCTGGGCGATGACGATTGAGATGGTTCCTGTGTTGACAATGGTGTAGGCCCCTGCGGCCAGCAGTGTTGCGGCGAAGTTCTCGATGCTGGCGATCGGAGACATGGACACATCGGCGAGCGACCAGTACACATACCCGCCGACGAACGCTGCCATGATGTAGTTGACGACGTTGACCACCGTCTTGATCAGCGCCGTGCGTTGAATCAGCTCGACGACGAGGGCGCCCATTCCGGCGACTACGCATCCCAGAACTGGTCCGAGGGAAATCGCCGCGGCAAAACACACCGCGGCGGACACGGAGACCGTCACGCGTGCGGATGCGAGCGGGGCGTCGATCTCGAAGAAATCTGCACAGATGATGAGCGTCACGAGGATTGCCGCGAGGACGAGGTTTTCGGTGTTCAGCGGAGCAATCCCTGCTCGTGGACCGAGCAGAGCGATCATCGCCGTACAGATACCCGTTAGCACCACAACTGTGGCGACTACTCGTGGACTGTACTCCAAACCGTGTTCCTCGCTACGAGATGCAGGTTGGTTCAAAGGGATCTCGTAAGTTCCTGAGATTGTACGCGTTCAAAGAGATCATGGGTGTGCGTTTGCTCGTACATCCCAACGATTAATAATGTACCACCAAGTACTGATGTCTGTGTTGGGAGAAAGGAGCGAAGTGTGTGGGGGATACGCGGTAGGAAAGTACCGCACGCTCGATACGTTGCTACTCTCGTTGGGCGGTGTGGCATCGCGACGTGTGGATCGTACGCGGTGATAGCCGGTAAAAGCTCGGGAGGCGCCGGGGCTCGAGGGTGAGCTTAGCGCCACTTCCAGTTCTTCGATTTCATGGTGGTCAGTCCTTTCTGCCTGGTTCAGCGTCAATTGATCGAGTCGGTTCAGGATGCTGAGCTGAGATGTGCCGGCTGGCCTAGCGCCACTTCCAGTTCTTCCATTTCATGGTGTTGGTCCCTTCTGCCTGGTTCAGCGTCAATTGATCGAGTCGGTTCAGGATGCTGAGCTGAGATGTGCTGGCGAGCCTAGCGCCACTTCCAGTTCTTCCATTTCATGGTGTTGGTCCCTTCTG
>SLFF01000112.1 GCA_007124395.1 Thermomicrobiaceae bacterium
GATGATTCCAGGCATTCAGGAGTTCCAGGGCACGCTTGGAGAAAATTCGACGCAACTACTCACGGCGCTGAAATATGAGGATGAACTCGACGAGCGACTTGGCAGGCTGTTCGCCTACGCCATGCTGGAGCGTGACCAGGATACCCGCAAGGCCGACGCAGTCCAGCGATATGAGCAGGTGATGAACGTGGCGGTTCAGGCCAGCCGGGCGAGTTCCTTCATGGCGCCAGAACTGCTCACGTTGAGCGACGAACAACTGAAGTCGTATCTGGATGAAGAACCTGGACTGGAGCCGTTCCGTCGGTCGATCGAGCAGGTTATGCGGCAGCGGCCACACGTCCGCTCGGCCGAGGTCGAAGAAGTGCTGGCCGATAGTGCCGAGATGGCGCAAGGGGTGGACAATGCCTTCACGTTCCTGGACAACGCCGACATTCAGTTCGGGACGATCACCGATACCGACGGCACCGAGATCCAGCTGACCAAGGGCCGTTATCAGTTGTTGCTGGATCGACGCGAGCGTGAGGTCCGTAAGGCTGCCTATGAAGCGCTTCATCAGCCGTACATGGATCACCGGAACACGCTTGGTGCGCTATTGACCGGGTCGATGCAGAAGGATGCGTTCTTCGCCCGCTCCCATCGCTATGAAACCTCACTCGAAGCGGCGTTGCAGCCAAAAGCGATCCCTCTGGACGTCTATCACAACCTCATTCAGCGAGTCCGCGATTTCACCCCGTTGATTCACCGCTACCTGAAGCTGCGGATGCGGATGCTCGGCATCGACGATCCGCATCAGTACGACCTCTACGTTCCGTTGATCGAGATGCCAGAACGCGAGTACAGCTTTCAGCAAGCCTCGGAGACGATCCTGGAATCGTTCCAGCCACTTGGAGCTGACTATTTGAACGTCCTCGGTGCGGGGTTGGAAAAGCGCTGGGTCGATGTTCACGAGGTGGCCGGCAAACGGGCGGGAGGCTATAGCCTGGGGATTTACGGGGCGCATCCGTTTATCCTAATGAACTGGAACGGCTCACTCAACGATGTCTTCACGCTGGCTCACGAAGCGGGCCACGCGATGCACTCTCACCTGTCGAACACCAACCAGCCGCACCCGACATCGTCCTACACGATCTTCGTTGCCGAGGTGGCCTCTACCGCCAATGAGCAGTTGCTGACCGATTACCTGCTCAAGCAGAGCGATGATCCCCGGGAGCGCGCCTACCTGATCAACGAGGCGCTGGAGACGATCCGGACGACGATCTTCCGGCAGACCATGTTCGCCGAGTTCGAGCTGAAGGCACATCAACTGGTGGAGAGCGGAGCCGGAGCAACTCCCGATTCGCTCACCGAGATCTATGCAGGACTGGTTTCGGACTACTACGGCCCGGATCTGCAGATCGATGAGCAGGTCTCGTCGGAGTGGAGCCGGGTGCCGCACTTCTATCGCGCGTATTATGTCTATCAATACGCCACCGGTCTCATTGCGGCGATGGCGCTGGCGAAGCAGATTATCGACGGAGAACCGGGCTCAACCGAGCGCTACCTGGAGTTTCTCTCGTCAGGCTCGTCGAAAGACCCGCTGAACCTCCTGCGAGACGCCGGGGTTGATCTGACGACCGACGCTCCGTACCAGGCTGCGTTCCAGACAATGGAAACGTATCTCGATCAGCTCGAATCGCTGGTCGATGAACTGGGTATCGCCGCGTCGTGATGCTAACTGGAGACGCTGTCGAATCTCTCAGCATGGAGTCGCGATGAGAATCGAGTTTCTCGGGACGGGCGGTGCCACAACGACTCCTCGCCCGTCCTGCCAGTGCCGAGTCTGCGTAGAAGCCCGCGAACGGGGTGTGCCGTATTCCCGGACGGGCCCGTCACTGTTCGTGCATGGGCCGGATGTCCTGATCGACACTCCAGAAGAGAGCAACCTGCAGTTGAACCGGGCGGGAATCGAGCGGATTGCTGGCTGCTTTTACTCGCACTGGCACCCGGATCACACGATGGGGCGGCGGGTCTGGGAGACGCGAAACATCGACCTGCGGGGATACCCGGCAGAGAATGATCGCACCAACATCTTCCTGCCGGCCCAGGTCGCTCAGGACTTCCCGGAACGGCTCGGCCTGCAGGAACACTTCGAGTTCATGACCCGTCAGGGCACGGTGCAGGTGATCGAGTTGCAGGATGGAATCTCGGTTGAGCTGAGCGGGGTGGACATCACCCCGTTTCGGCTGGCCGAGGACTACGTGTACGCATTCGTTCTGGCCGATGATCAGACGAAGATGCTGCTGGCTCCCGACGAACTTCATGGGTGGTCACCGGAGATGGCGCCACTGGATCTGACGAACCTCGATCTGGCTGTGCTGCCGATGGGCGTCACCGAGTTCGATGTCTTTACCGGCGAGCGACTGATTCACCCGGAGCATCGCGTGCTCGAACTGGAGATGACGTTTGCGCGGACGCTCGATGTCGTCCGGGCGCTCGGAGCGCGACACACGATCCTGACCCACATCGAAGAGATGGAGCAACTGAGCTACGACGATCTGAAGCGCCTGGAGCGATCCCCAGAGCTCTCATCTTTGAACATCACCTTCGCCTGGGACACGATGATCGTGGATGTGCCTGGAAAGTGACCGCGACAGGATGGCTACCATCCTGTCGCGGTGAGCGTTTGCTACCTGGTCGTCTAGCGGTCTTCTTCGAACAGGTACGGTCGGACGTTTCCGTCACCGTCTTCCGCCCAGACCAGGATCTCGCCTTCGGTGGTGACGTCGGATGCCGCCACGATGGTCAATCCCGATTCCGGATCGTTCATGTTGTTCAGGTCGACCATATCGCCGCTGGACCAGATGAATCCGGTTTCCTGACCGTCGCCACGTGCCGTCCCTACAACGCTGTTCTGCGGCCCGAGCGCCCGGGCTTCGGAGTGGGTAAATTCGGTTCCGGGAGTTCCGAGGCTCGTCGCTGAGCTCCCTTCCCAGACTGTCGCTCGTGTCTGACCGTCGGCATTCGCGGATACCCCGATGATCATTCCCTCATCGTCGATGTCCAGCGGTATCGAGGCGCCGCCGCGAACAGTTGGGAGGGTGTCGATGACTACCTCGGACAGCGGAATCACACCCCGCGCGAAGTCCATGCTAAAGCCGGTGGAATTGCTGGACAGCAGATCATCAATGTCCGGTCCGAGCCCGCAGAACGATGGGTCCAGGCCTACCGAAACGCCAGGCCCACTCGGGATATCGTTCGCGCCAACGATCGTTCGTGGATCGGTACTGTTGTTGATCAGCAATGCCGTGCTCTGGTCACCGACTGGCGCCGTTGCCATGTCGTCTAGCGGGATCGTTTCACCGTTCACCCAGACAACCGCGCTGGCATCTCCGTGCTGATCGATGACATAACCCACTGCCTGCCCCCGATCATTGATTGCCAGTGCTTCTCCTTCCATCGTGAAGCCGGGATCGTCCTGGGCCAGCAGATCTTGCGGTTGACCATCTGCGTTCCACAACATTGGCCGGGTGATTTCGTGGTCGAATGAAGCACCGACCACGTCGCCGGCGTTGTTGACACCGAGGACTCGCCCGGTGTTCTGATCACCAAGAGCTGGAAGCTCAGTCCAGTCGTTGCCATCGTGTTCAACCACGAACGGTTGGGACTGCCCACCGGCGTTGATCAGGGTGCCCGCGATACCTCCGCCGGACATCACCTGTGCATCACAGACAAATACCTCATCTGGAATCGGCTCGATCACTTCTTTGAACTCCCACAGTGGCGGAGCTGCCGCAGCACCTCTGGCAAAGACGATCTCGGCGCTCGCTGCTGCTCCCTCAGTGTTCTCCACGTAGTACGAGAAGTCATCCCGGTACATGGACGCGAAGCCTTGAGCGAAGCTGAAACGAACCGTGTGAGCGTCCTCGCTCGCTGAGTAAGTCACCACGCGCTGGTCATCCTCAACAGACAGCGTCCGGGCTCCGGCGTCGGGTTGGGACACCTGCCACATCATGAGGTCCCCGACGGGATCTACAAAGTGGTCGTTGAGAACGATCTCATACGTCCAATCGTCCCATCCAGCGTTTCTCATGTCCTGGATATCGCTATTCGTTAGCTCGATCTGGATATCCTCCGCGATGATCTCGGAACTCTGTACGATCGTGATTGTTGCGCGACTCACCAATCCCTGTGAGTTGCGGATCTGATAGGGGAACGATGCCTCCGCGAACCACTCGCCAGACGCCTCGAACTCGATCTTCTCTCGACCGTCGATCACGATGCGATGGGCGCCTCCCGCCAGGACATCGTCATCGTTTCGCACACTGCGTGAGGGCGTGAACTGAGGTTGCAAAATGTGCAAGTCGAGCGGATCTTCGTAGATGTCTTCGGCCTGGGACAGGGGATCGATTATTAGGGAGTCCTGCCCGGTTGGGAGTTCGACTTCCAGATCCGCAGCTATCGGCGCGTTCGTTGGTTCAGAGATCGTGA
>SLFF01000212.1 GCA_007124395.1 Thermomicrobiaceae bacterium
CTGGTCCGCGAGGGCGAAGGAATCGCCGCGGGCGTGCTCGAGAGCCTGGGTGTGAGCCTCGAGAAGGTTCGCCAGCAGGTGATGCAGGTTGTCAGTCAGAGCAGCGGCTATCAGCAGAAGGGTCAGCAGACCAAGACGCCATACATGGATGCGCTTGGCTTTGATCTGACCGAGGCAGCGACTCAGAATCAGCTGGATCCAGTTATTGGACGCGCCAACGAGATCGAGCGCGTAATGCAGATCCTGTCTCGTCGAACCAAGAACAACCCTGCGCTGATCGGTGAACCGGGTGTCGGCAAGACGGCGATCGTGGAGGGCCTTGCCCAGCGAATCATCGCCGGTGACGTCCCCGAACCATTGCAGAACAAACGAGTGATTGCGCTCGATATCGGCGCTCTGGTGGCCGGCACGAAGTACCGTGGCGAGTTCGAGGAGCGATTGAAGAAGATCGTTGCCGAGGTTAAAGAGACCGGCAGCATCCTCTTCATCGATGAGCTCCACACACTCGTTGGCGCTGGTGCCGCCGAAGGCGCGGTTGACGCCGCCAACATTCTTAAACCGGCTCTCTCTCGCGGAGAGCTCCAGACCATTGGCGCAACCACACTCGATGAGTACCGAAAGTACATCGAGCGAGATGCTGCGCTGGAGCGACGTTTCCAGCCAGTGCAGGTCGAGGAGCCGTCGGTCGAGGAGACTGTCCTCATTCTCGAGGGTCTCCGCGAGCGATATGAGGAGCATCACAAGCTGAAGATCAGTGATGAATCGCTGTCTTCAGCGGCAGCTCTGGCTTCACGATATGTGACCGATCGATTCCTGCCGGACAAGGCGATCGACCTGATCGACGAAGCGTCGTCCCGGGTGCGAATGTACCGGTCGTCGTCGCCACCGAGTCTCAAAGAAGCGATGAAGGGGCTCGAATCCCTGCAGCGCGAACTCGACTCGGCTGTTTCGGGTCAGGAGTTCGAACTGGCCGCCGATCTCCGGGATCGTGAGCGACAGTTGCAGCGCCGGATCGCCGATCTGGAGGCGAACTGGAAAGAAGAGCAGGGAAGCGATACGCCTGAAGTCAACGAAGAAGATATTGCTCAGGTCGTCTCGATGTGGACCGGTATTCCGCTGATGCGGCTCGCTACCGAGGAATCGGAGCGACTGCTTCAGATGGAAGAAGCGCTGCACGAGCGAATCATCGGGCAAGACGAAGCGATCACGACGATGTCCAAGGCCGTGCGCCGTGCGCGTGCCGGACTCAAGGACCCGATGCGCCCCATCGGAAGCTTCATCTTCCTCGGCCCGACTGGTGTGGGTAAGACATTGCTCGCCCGCGCACTGGCTGAGTTCATGTTCGGTAGTGAAGATGCGCTGATCAAGATCGACATGAGTGAGTTCATGGAGCGCCATGCGGTGGCTCGACTGGTCGGTGCGCCGCCAGGCTATGTTGGCTATGAAGAAGGTGGCCAGCTGACTGAGGCCGTCCGACGGAAGAGCTACTCGGTCATCCTTCTGGACGAGATCGAGAAGGCCCATCCTGAGGCGTTCAACATGCTGCTGCAGATTCTGGAAGATGGCAGTCTTAGTGATGCCAAGGGTCGCCGGGTCGACTTCCGCAACACGATCATGATCATGACCTCCAACGTCGGGGCTGAGATGATCCAGAAAGAGGGCGGTCTCGGGTTCGCGATCTCTGAGAACGAAGATCAGAAGATCCAGATGGAATACGAGAACATGAAGGAGAAGGTCCTGGCGCAGCTCAAGACCACCTTCCGGCCGGAGTTCCTGAACCGGATCGATGGCGTGATCGTCTTCCACCCGCTGACGACGGTCGAGATTCGCGAGATCGTCGAACTGGAGCTCAAGCGAGTTCGAACACAGCTCCAGGAAAAGGAAGTCGAGCTGGTTATTACGACCGAAGCTCTCGACTTCCTGGGACGACGCGGCTACGACCGCCAGTATGGTGCCCGTCCGCTTCGCCGGCTGATCCAGAATCTGATCGAGGATCCGCTGGCCGAAGGACTGCTCGAGAACAAGTACAAGGCCGGAGACAAGATCACGGTTGATGTTGAGGATGATCTGCTGAAACTGGACAAGAGCCAGTCCGACGCGGACAAACTCCAGCCCGTCTCCTCCTGATCTCGACGAGTCCTCACCGTTCGAGCTTTCACAGCCGCTGGCTTTCCGGCCAGCGGCTGTTGTGTTTGAATGGCGACGTGCAACCAGCGAAGCGAAAGAGTCCGCGCAATGGCGAAGACACGCACCAAGTACGTCTGTCAGCAATGTGCCCACGAGAGTCCGGGATACTACGGGCGATGCCCGAACTGCGGCTCCTGGGGGACGATGGTCGAGACCGTCGAAGCCTCGCGGCCGGCCGCTGCCAGCGGTTCACGTTCCGCTCCCACACGGGCAGAGAACCCATCGCACGTCACGAAGCTGTCCGACATATCGAGTGACGGCGAACAGCGAATCCCGGTGGCGATCGACGAATTCTCCAGGGTTCTGGGTGGCGGCATGGTGCCCGGATCGCTGGTACTGGTAGGTGGTGATCCCGGCATCGGGAAGTCAACGTTGTTGCTACAGGTCTCCACGCTGCACAGTAGTCTGCAGGGACGGGTTCTCTACGTTTCTGCCGAAGAATCACCGCAGCAGATCAAGCTGCGGGCCGAGCGCCTGCGAGTGATTCCCGATGATCTGCTGGTGCTGGGTGAGACGGACATGGGACAGATTTTGGCGCACATCGATACCGTTCAGCCGTCGATGGTGGTCATTGATTCTATCCAGACAGTGTTTGTTCCAGAGCTGCAGTCGGCTGCCGGGAGTGTCGGACAGGTTCGGGAGTGCACGTCACGTCTGATGCAGTTCGCCAAGCGATCCGGCATCCCGGTGATGATCGTTGGCCATGTAACCAAAGAGGGCACGATTGCCGGCCCACGAGTTCTGGAACACATGGTCGATGCCGTGCTGTATCTCGAGGGAGATCGCTATCACCAGTATCGAGTATTGCGGGCCGTGAAGAATCGCTTCGGCTCGACCGATGAGGTTGGCGTATTCGAGATGACCGATGGCGGAATGCAGGAGGTCTCCAACCCGTCGCAGGCCTTTCTGCAGGAGCGGTGAGGGAATGCATCCGGCTCAGCCGTGGCGGTGCCGCTGGAGGGTAGTCGCCCGATCCTGATCGAGGTACAGGCGCTGACCACGGCAACGTCGTTCGGCAACCCGCGTCGAACCGCGACCGGTTTCGATCTGAACCGGCTACAGATGTTGATCGCGGTTCTGCAGCAACGGGTTGGCTATTCGCTGGGAACCCACGATGTGTTCATCAACGTCGTCGGTGGATTACGTGTTGGCGAACCGGCTGTCGATCTCGGAGTCATCGCCGCAGTTGGCTCCAGTCACGCTGGGAAGCCTGTCGACCGGCATACGGTATTTATCGGCGAGGTAGGCCTCTCGGGCGAGCTTCGCAGCGTCAGCCAGCTGGACAGGCGTCTGAACGAGGCGCAGAAGCTCGGCTTCAAACGGGCGATCATCCCGTCGAACGCCTATCGTGGACCGACCGACCGCCTGTCGGGAATCGAGGTTGTGCGGGTATCGACGGCCCGCGAGGCGATCGAGGCCGGCTTCACGCCGAGCGGAAGTTCAGTCTGATTTCTTCGCGCTGGCGAGCTGCAATATCTCATCTGCCAGTCGCTCTGCGGCATCGGGCATCGCGACCGATCGTGCCGCGTCAGACATCTTTGCCAGGCGCTCCGGGTCGCTGAGTAGCTCCCTGAGCTGGTTGACCAGTCGCTCCGGCGAGAGTTCGATCTGGGGAATAAGGATCGATGCGTCGACATCGGCCAGCACGCGAGCGTTCCTGGTCTGCTCATCGCTGGATGTTCCCGGTAGCGGTACAAGGATCGAAGGCTTCCCGAGAAGCGCCAGCTCGGCGACCGTTCCGCCACCGCTTCGACCTATCACCAGATCAGCGCAGGCATAGATATCCGCCAGTTCTTCGCCGATTCGCTCTCGGACGACGTACCGGGATTGCACGTCTGTGGGAAGCGCCTTTCGGGTCTCCAGCAGCCGGGGGTAGTCGCCGTTCGCCGCGGCCGGTCCGCATTGATGGATCACCTGTGCGTGCCGGACCAGATCCGGTATAGCTTTCTGGATAGTCTGGTTGACCGCCTGGGCTCCGAGTGAACCGCCGGTGACGTAGACGACTGGAAGATCTCTGGTGAACCCGAAAAGTGTCAGGCCACGGTCGGAATCTCCACTCTTCAGGCCACCTCTTACAGGATTTCCGGTAATGATGACACGATCTCCGGCGCTGGAGAGGAGTTCACGTGTCTGTGTGTATGCCAGGGCGATCCTGTCCGCCAGGCGTGCGTTGATCTTGTTGGCCAGTCCGATGGTCGCGGTCTGCTCATGGGTAATGCTGGGGATTCCGGCCATCCAGGCGGCGAC
>SLFF01000221.1 GCA_007124395.1 Thermomicrobiaceae bacterium
CAACGGACAGTCCCGATGCGGTTAGCTCCCGGGCGATGACCTGGGCGATCTCTTCCGTGCTCCCGTGTTTGCTGGCGTAGGCAAGGAGTACTTTCATGTTCCTGTCCAATCCTTCTGACTGAACCGTCAGACCATTCTTCAATGCTGGGGGCCCAGATAATGTTCCCAGCCATATTCTGCTTCAGGAGGCGCATCAAAAGCGTGACACGAAAGATTGCGATACACGAACCTTGCATCATGATTTCCGGCATTGCGGCCAGCGGCGTTGCAGTCTATTCTGGCCGTCAACGACTAGCCAGCCCAATACATAGCAGGGAGTCTGGACCACATGGGAACACGTAGCCAATGGCTCATCGACAAGTCGGAAGCTATCGGAGACGGCGGAATGGTCACCTCGATGCACCCGCTTGCAGCCGAGGCAGGAGCGTCTATTCTCGAAAAAGGTGGGAACGCGATCGACGCCGCAATCGCTACTGCATTCGCCGTTGGGGTTGTTGAGCCGCACAACAGCGGGGTTGGCGGAATCGCCTTTCTGGCCTATTGTCCGGGCGACGATCCGGACACCACATACTGCCTGGACGGCACGTCCGTATTGCCAGCAAACATCAAAGCCGATGAGTTCGATCTCCTTCCGGGAGACGGCGTTGCCGGGATGTACCGGTGGCCAGCCACTGAGGACGATGCAAACAACACCGGGTGGCGGAGCCCCGCTGTACCCGGAATGCCGGCTTTGATGGGTGATGCACACAAGCGGTTCGGAAAGGTACCGTGGAGCGATCTTCTTCAGCCCGCTATTCGACTGGCGCGTGACGGTTTCGAGATTGACTTCATCGGGTCCCTGGCGATCACCATGTTCCACGAGAGCCTGTCGCGCTTTCCGTCGAGCCGTGAGATCTACCTCACGAAGTCGGGCGGTCCGCTACTCCCGGCCGGGATGAATCCCGGGGATCTTGTGGTTCAGACCGAACTCGCCTGGACGCTTGAACAGCTCGCCGATCAGGGACCAGACGCTCTGTATCGAGGAGAGGTCGGGAAACGTCTCGTCGCCCAGATGGAGAAACATGGCGGACTGATCACGGAAGACGATCTCGCGAAGCACCGAACACTGGAACACGCTCCGACGACGATCTCATACGGTGATTTCACCGTCACGGCGCAAATCGAGAATAGTGGCAACGCGACTGTGCTTCAGGCCCTGAAGATCCTTGAAGGGCTGAACCTCTCGGATCATGGATTCCAGACCCCGGCGGCAACACATCTGACGGTCGAAGCGATCCGGCGAGCTTTCCGGGATCGGCTGCGCTACCTGGGTGACGCGGAGCAGATGACTGTGCCTTACCAGGGCGTCATCTCAGCAGACTACGCCGCAGCCCGACGGGCGGACATCGATCCAGCCAGAGCGACACCGGATGCCGGTCCTGGTGATCCATGGCCGTTCGATCCGCAGGATCGCCCGGACGATGATGTACGCGACAGCGCCGCACCTGGCGGTCGAACTACACACCTCAATGTGGTCGACGGTGACGGGAACATGGTCTCGCTGACTTCGACGCTGGGATCCGGGTTCGGATCGTGTGTTGTGGTTCCGGAAACCGGAATCCTGCTGAACAACGCAACCACCTGGTTCGATCCACGTCCCGGCGCCGTAACGTCAGTCGGGCCGGGGAAACGGATTCTGTCGGCCGCATCGCCAATGCTCATCCGTCGAAACGGCAAACCGTTCGCGGCAATCGGCGCACCGGGTGGCCGTCGCATCGTCTCGGCGATGACGCAGGTCGCGCTCAATCTGATGGAATACGGTGCCGGGATGCAGGAGTCGATCTCCGCACCACGCTTGCACGCCGAAGGCCCGGTAACCGAGATCTCAGAGCGATTCGGCGAAGATGTTCTGAATCATCTGGAGTCGATTGGTCACAATGTAGCCCGGCGAGCGGAAACCGTGAACTCCGGAGCCTTTGCCCGGCCGAGTGGAATCCGGATAGATCCCGACACTGGAAAACGTCACGGTGGCGTGTTCCAGTACACCGCAGCCACGGCGATCGCGGTCGACCGAAAATAGTGACTCAAGGCGGACGTGATACGGCGACTTTTTGGTACTCAGTTGGGATTGACGTATAGCCTGTAGCAAAGGATACTGTGAGATGAGCAGCCGATGGAATTCTCCTCTGCTCAGTGGATAAAACACCGGCCCGGGACAGCGAACCAGGGCCGATGCATGGTGAAAGGACCAACGGGATGCGCTCCTGGAAATTGCTCATCGTACTCAGTGCGATGATGCTCTTCATCGCTGCCTGTACGACTGATAGCGATGACTCTGCAGACGACGCAGCTGCCGATGATGCGGTAGCACAGGAAGTCGAACCAACTACTCCGCCGGAGCCAACACCCGAGCCGGAGCCAACCGAGACACCAGAACCGGAACCAACCGAAACCCCTGAGCCAGAGCCGACCGAGACTCCGGTTCCGGAAATTGATGAGGAAGACGATGAGGACGCAGACGATGCTGACCTGTCTCGTGCTGGTTCTCAGACCGGTGAAGCATCCGATCTCGACGGTGTGCTTCTGAGTCTGGAAGATCTTCCAGACGGCTGGATGCAGGTTGAAGACAGCTTCGATGACGTCGGCGATTTCGATGATTTCGATGACATCTCCAACGAACCATTCGAAGCGCCGTGCGGCCTCTCTGACCCCAGCGACGAGTTCGACTTCGAACCAGTAGCTGAAGGCGAACGCGAGTTCGAAGGTGGCGAACTCGGCCCGTTCCTCATGCAGAACGTTATGCAACTGGAGAACAGCGACCAGGCTGAAGAAGTCATGGACCTTTTCCGGCTCTGGTTTGACTGTGACGAGTGGTCAGAAGTCGATGACTTCGGTGACGAACTGACCTTCGTGATCAACGACATGGAATTCGCTGACATCGGCGACGACATTCTGGCCATGTCGATCGGTCTCGAGTTCGGCGAAATGAGCGAAGAAGAAGCGGCGATGATGGCGATGTTCGGCGATATCTCTTTCGATTTCGTTTTCGTTCAGCGGAACGAATTTGTCTCCATGATGATGTTCATGGACATTTTCGGAATGGATAACGTGGACTTCGAATCGCTCGTCCAGCGCGCTGACGAAAAGATGGCTGACGCCAGCTAATCTCCGGCGCAACCGAAGACTCACGTAATCAGAGAAGCCCGGTGGTCAGATGCGACCGCCGGGCTTTTCGTGAGCCCTGGCAGGCATAAATAGCCAGAGTCTGCTACCTTGGATTGCGTAGAAGATTGATCAGACTTGTGAAAGGTATCGTCACAGATGCGTATCGCCGTTGGAATGATCTCGCACGAAACAAACACGTTCTCCCCGATCCCGACAACGCTGGAATCGTTCGCCGAGGAGCGAATTGGCGTGCTCGAAGGAGCCCAGGTCGTAGAAACGATGACCGGCCGGAAGACCGGTATCGGCGGCTTCATCGACGTCGGCCAGAACGAGGGCTGGGAGATGGTCGGAACGATCGCCGCTGGCGCAACGCCATCGGGTGACGTCGATGCCGGCGCCTACGACCATATGAAGCAGATCATGCTGGACAAACTCAAAGCCGAAGGCCCGTTCGACGGCGTTCTTCTGCATCTCCATGGCGCCATGCTGGCTCAGAACGCGCCGGATGCCGAGGGAGACCTCTGTCACGCCGTCCGCGCGGTCATCGGTCCGGACGTGCCTCTTATCGTCGAACTCGACTTGCACGGCAACATCACCCCCAACTTCTGTAAGGCGGTCGACGGGGTCTTCGCCTACAACACCAACCCGCATATTGACGCCTGGGAACGTGGTGTGGAAGCGGCCGAGTGCATGGCCAGCCTGCTGAAGGGTGAGATCACCCGGCCAACCGTCAGCATCTCCAAGCCACCGATGCTTCCGCCGACCATCAACATGCGGACGGCAGAGGGGCCGATGAAGCGGTTGCTCGAGCGTGGCTGGGAGTGGGAGAAGAAGCCCGAGATCCTCGATGTGTCGATCTTCGGCGGCTTCCCGTATGCCGATTTCGATCTGGCTGGAACGTCGATCCTCGTGACATCCACCGATGCGCAGGCTGGTGCCGAATGCGCAGCCGACGTCGGCGGGTTCGCCTGGGAGATCCGGGATGACTTCCTGAAGTCGATCGCGCCGATCGAGGATGCAGTGAGCCAGGCGCTCGACCTCGTGGCCTCGAACCCCGGAAAACCGGTTGCCCTGGCAGACGTGGCCGATAACCCCGGAGGTGGCGGCTCAGGCGACACTCCGGAACTGTTGCGGGAGCTCGTCAAACGCGGTGCCGCCGGTGCGGCGGCCTGCATCTGGGACCCGGAAACCGTGAAACAGGCGCAGAAAATCGGCGAAGGTAGCAGCGCTACGTTCCAGATCGGTGGCAAAGCAACCGATAGCTACGGCAAG
>SLFF01000493.1 GCA_007124395.1 Thermomicrobiaceae bacterium
GTTCCTGCACTACTGGCTGCAAAGCGGCGGATTGCTAGTATTCGGATTTTCGCAAACGGCAGGGTTCGCCGAACGGAATGCTGACACGATGCGGGAGCACACCGTCCAGTACTTCGAGCGCCAGCGCTTCGAATACCACCCAGAACACTCTGGCACTCCGTATGAGGTTCTGCTTGGACGTCTGGGGCATGAAGAAGCAGATCGGCGAGGACTGCTCGATCATCCGGCGTTCGATTCAGAGGGTCAGGTCGATGACGCTGACTGCCTCTATTATGAGGCGACAGGACAGAACGCATGCGGTGTTTTCCTGGATTACTGGCAGAGCCACGGGCTGGACTTTGGCGATACCGGGATCTCCTATCGAGAGTCGCTGGCACTCTTTGGCTACCCAATCAGCGCCGAGTTCACAGATCCAGACACCGGACTGACGATTCAGTATTTCGAACGCGCCCGGTTCGAGCATCATCCGGAACACGCCGGAACGCAGTACGAAGTGCTCCTCGGATTGCTGGGTAATGACGAGCTCCGAGAGAAAGGCTGGATCCGCTAATGAGTGATGCGAACAATTCGATCCTCGTGCTTCACGGCCCGAACCTCAATATGCTCGGAGTCCGGGAGCCGGGGATCTATGGAACGCAGACCCTCGACGACATCAACGAGCGACTGATCGCACTCGGTAATGAACTGGGTGTTCAGGTTGAACACTTTCAGTCGAACTACGAAGGCGCGCTGATCGACAAACTGCAGGAACGTGCAAATCAGGTGCGTGGTGTTATCATCAACCCCGGAGCGTTCACGCACTACAGCATTGCGCTGCGCGACGCGCTGGCAACCGTGGCGGTTCCCACCATCGAGGTGCACCTGAGCAACGTGCACGCTCGCGAGGAATTCCGTCGCGTTTCGGTTACTGCTCCGGTTATGACCGGGCAGATCGCCGGGTTTGGTCCGGAAAGTTACGTGCTGGCGCTTCACTACATGGCCAGTCAGATCAAGCGAGAATAGGCAAGGGAGAACTATGTCGGAGCGATTAGCCCGCCTGCGTACGATGATGCAGGAGCACGAGCTCGATGCCGTTGTCATCACCCACCTCTCCAACCGCTTCTACCTCAGTGGGTTCCTCGCTGAAGATCATCCACCGGACGAATCCGCCGGTCACCTTGTCATCAATCAGAATCGCGCGGTCATCGTCACCAGCCCTATCGAAACCGAGAATGCCGGAAACCAGGCACCGGATTTCGAGATTCACGCGATGTCACGCGAGACACCAGGACTGGCGGCCAACGATGCCATCGTTTTGCAATCGATGGGGGCAACCCGCGTCGGGTTCGAAGATTCCGCCATTCTCTACAAAGATTTCAAGACACTGCGCAAACAACTCGGGGATGACGTCAAACTCGTGGCTCTTGGCAGTGCAGTCGACAATTTGCGAAAGGTCAAGACCGCCGACGAGATCGAAGCACTCGCTCTTGCTCTGCGCATTACCGATGAAGCGCTGGCGAAGGTCGAGCCAACCATCGTTGCTGGTGAAACCGAAAAAGCAGTCGGCTGGCGAATCGAGCAGGCGTTCCGCGAACTCGGGGCCGACGGTCCGGCATTCCCGACTATCGTTGCCTCCGGGCCAAACGGTGCCCTGCCGCATCACCCAACCGGTGATCGCGTCATTCAGGAAGGCGAACCGATCGTTATCGATATGGGCGCCTACATCGGTGGCTATTGCGGGGATCTGACCCGTACCGTTTGGGTTGGCGAACCGGAACCGAAGCTGCGCGAGATCTATCAGATCGTCTATCGCGCCATCGAAGCGGCCGAGGCCGGAATCAAGCCAGGCATGACCGGCAAAGAGGCCGACGGGCTGGCGCGAGACGTGATTGCTGACGCCGGATACGGGGACCAGTTCATTCACTCGCTGGGTCACGGACTCGGCGTACGGGTTCACGAAGGCCCTTCGCTCTCGCCGCGATATAATCAGCCGCTGGAGCCGGGAAACGTGGTCACGATCGAACCCGGCATCTACATTCCAGGCTGGGGTGGCGTGCGCATCGAGGATGTTGCCACAATTACCGCCGACGGCATCGATGTCTTTACTACATCACCGAAGCGGACAGTCTAGAGCCCCGGTACAGGGCATCGAGAGACCGATAAAGCGAGAGAGCGGAGGATTCAGGGATGATCGATACAGGCGGATTGCGTCGGGGTATTACCCTCGATATGAATGGCGAGCTGGTCAAGGTCACTGACTTCCAGCATGTGAAGCAGGGCCGTGGCAGTGCCTTCGTGCGAATGACGATGCGGAACCTGCGCACGGGATCAACCACGCAGAACACCTTCAACGCCGGAACCAAGTTTCAGACCGCGCGGCTGGAACGACATCACGTCCAGTTCCTGTATCAGGACGGTGAAGACTATCACTTCATGGACAATGATTCGTTCGACCAGTTCTCCCTGCCGAAGGATGTCCTGGGAGATGTGGTCAATTACATGAAGGAGAACGATTCCATCGATCTCCTTACCTACCAGGAAGCGCCGGTCGACGTGGAATTGCCCGTCACCGTGGACCTGAAGGTCACGCAGACCGATCCCGGCCATAAGGGGGATACCGCCACCGGCGGTAGCAAGCCGGCCGTTGTGGAGACGGGCCTGACGATCACCGTCCCGCTCTTCGTCAACGAAAACGACACCGTGAAAATTGACACCCGAACTGGGGAGTATCTCGAACGCGTCACCTGATCGACAGGGGTGACAGTCGGAATCGCACTAACAGGGGATTGAGGGAAGCTGCATGGCTGACGATACCAGCGTACAGGTTGATGGCGCATCGAGCGAGGACACCAGCGAGGGTTACTCGGAATTGACCCGGGCAGTGCGTGAACTGGTCGATGTGATGCATTCAGGAAATCTGGAGCGGCTGGAAGTCACGCGTGGCGACCTTCACATACTCCTCCGCGCCCACTCCGTGACTCCGGCTCCGGCGACGAACGACCAGCCAGTAGTCACGGCACAGCCAGTCCCAGCAGCAGTAGAGCCAGAACCTGTGGACCAGCCGTGGCACCAGATCACCTCTCCGATGGTCGGCACCTACTACGAGGCCCCATCGCCGGGTGAACCACCCTACGTTCAGCCAGGAGATACGGTCGCCGTCGGCCAGACGGTCGCCATCATTGAAGCGATGAAGATCATGAACGAGATCATTGCCGATCGCCCTGGCGTGATCGAAGCCGTGCTGGTGGAGAATGGTGAGGCCGTCGAGTTCGGGCACCCGCTCTTTCGCATGAAACCCGCCTGATGTCCGGAACCGACGCAACCAGCCTGCAGATCGTCGATGTCGACCAGATATCGGCGTACATTCAGGATATGTTCCGCCGGGACCCGCTACTGGAGAATCTCTGGGTTCGCGGTGAAGTCTCCAATGCGCGCCGGTCGGCCAACGGTCACTGGTATTTCACGCTGAAATCAGCCAACGCGCAGCTCAGGTGTGCCCTCTTCAAGAACTCGCTGCCGCTGATCGAGCATCACCCGCGTGATGGAGATGCGGTCATCGTTAATGGCCGGATCGGGGCCTATCCCAACTTCGGGACCTACCAGCTTTATGTCGACCAGGTCGTCACCGAAGGTGCCGGCCTGCTGCAGTTGCAGCTCGAAGAGCTTCGACGAAAGCTCGAGCAGGAAGGCCTCTTCGATCCATCCCGGAAACGCGCGCTTCCTGACTACCCGAAGACGATAGCGGTCATCACCTCTCCAACCGGATCGGTCTGGCACGATATTCAGGACGTCCTGAGCCGGCGCTATCCGCTCGGAGAGCTACTGCTGTCGTCAGCAATCGTTCAGGGAGATCTGGCGCCGCTGTCGGTGATTGCCGCACTGGACCGGATCGTCGCCGATGGCCGCGCAGATGTGATTGTCATCGCCAGAGGTGGCGGCAGCATCGAAGATTTGTGGGCTTTCAACGACGAACGTGTGATCCGGGCTGTCTACCGATCTCCCATTCCGGTCGTTTCCGCAATCGGTCACGAAACCGATGTCACGCTCTGTGATCTGGTCGCTGATCAGCGGGCTCCGACCCCGTCGGCTGCTGCTGAACTAGTCGCACCGCACATCCGTGAGTATGTCCAGCACCTGCGGTCGCGCTCAGAGACACTGACTGCGCTGATCTCTCGCCGAATTGCTGCAGAACAGGGAAGAATCCAGGGCGGGCACCATCGGCTCACCCGATTCGATCCGAAATGGACGCTCCAGCAGGAACGCCTGCGTGTCGATCGCCTGACAGACTCCCTGCATCGACAGCTCACCGATACGTTGCACCATCAGCGAACCAGAATCGACCACAGGGAACAGCAATTGAAGCTACTCGATCCCCGGACGCTGCTGGCTCGTGGCTATGCAATGGTGACTGATGGCGCGGATGGGAGCCGGATTA
>SLFF01000335.1 GCA_007124395.1 Thermomicrobiaceae bacterium
ATGCTGGCAATAGTCGGGGCTTCCGGTGCCGGACTGGTGCTTACGGTCGACCTGATCCTGGTTGCCGACCACCTCTACAACAGCGACTGGGAACGCATGAATACGATATTCAAGCTCTACTTCCAGGCCTGGACGCTACTCGGCATCGCCAGCGCCGCGGCGCTGCTCTGGCTAATCCATCGAACAATTTACCGGTTCGGCCCACTGCCGCTGAATCGACTTGTCGGTGGCGATGAACCAGACCGTCGATTGATCTATGTCGGAACTGCGGTACCAGTTGCGGTGTTATCTGTCGCATTGCTGGCATACCCGGTGTTCGGGACCATCGATCGGTTCAGCCAGCGAATGGAATCCAGCCCGTCGTTCCCCTCGCTCCAGGGAAACGAATGGATGACCGGAGGAGTGCTTCACAACCAGGAAGGTGAAGCAATCGACTTCACCGGAGATCGCCTGGCCATCGACTGGTTGCGGGAATCAGCCGAAGGAACACCGGTGATTCTCGAAGCGTCGATCGGAACCTATCGTGGTGGCGGATCCCGTATCAGTTCAGCGACGGGTTTCCCGGCGGTGCTCGGGTGGGACTTTCACCAGAGCCAGCAGCGTCCGGGAGAAGAGGTCTCCCCACGTCTTGTGGAGGTTCGGGAGATCTACTCAACGACCGATCTCGAGCGCAAACGCTACCTGATCCGGCGTCATGCGATCGAATACATCATCGTCGGAGATGTTGAGCGACTGACCATCTTGAGTGACTCGATGGTCGACGACGCTCCCGACTACTATGCCCCTGCGGAAGGGATCGATGCGTTCGAACAACTCGTCGGCAGCGAGCTGGAGGTCGTGTTCGATGAAGAGGGCACCCGCATCTATCGGGTCCTTCCATTCGATCAAACAGGTCAACAGCAATGACGATCCTCGAATCCGCACAGGTCGCCCTTCTCTGGTATTTGACGATCACCCTGATCGCGGCCCTGGCCTATCCGCTTCTGTTTCAGGTCACGCGATTTCTGCCGGATCGTGGGCTGACACTGGCACGCCCTGCCGGGCTGCTCATCCTGTTTCTTCCATTCTGGACCGTTGGCCACATCACTGGTGTATCGCTCGGCCCCTGGACCATCGGACTGGTCGCGCTGTCGCTGGGCGTTGCGATCTGGCTCTACGCGATACATCAAGGTGCCGTGATTCCGTTTATCAGGGATCAATGGCGGCGATTGGCGTTGATCGAAGGGGCAACGCTCATCATCATGACTGCTATTCTCATCGTTCTTGGGTTCAACCCGGATATCTCCGGAACCGAGAAACCGATGGAGTTGGCCTTTCTCAATTCGGTGATGGCTCAGCAATCGATTCCGACCCCCGACCCATGGTTTGCCGGCGAAATGATCAACTACTACTACCTTGGCTATGTGATTCTTGGCGGAACCGGAATTCTCACTGGCATCCCCGGTGAAGTCGTCTTCAACCTGTCTCTGGCGACGATCGCAGCGATGTCGGTAATCGCGGCAGGCGGCCTCACCGCAAACCTCGTGGAGCGCGCGGGTGGCTCCAACCGGGCGATTATCGGTTCAGCCCTACTGACCGGCTATCTGCTTGGTTTCGCCGGAAACCTCCACGCGATCTCGCAGGTCGTTTCACGAGGACGAGACGCAATCCAGGATTCTTGGTGGGGGGGGTTCGGCTGGCAGTCGTCGCGCGTCATCGAAGATACCGGATTCGAGGGAGGCGGAACCCGAACCGTCATCACCGAGTTTCCGGCATTCTCCTGGATTCTGGGCGACCTTCATCCCCACGTCATCGCCTATCCATGGATGCTGCTAGCGGTCGGACTGGTTGCCAACCTGTTTCTGGCATTGCGTGCAAATCCGGAACCCCGAGTCGTGCTTCTACCGGCTGCAGGAGCTGGTGTGGCCATCGGTGCACTCTATGCGCTCAACACTTGGGACATCGCGATTCTTCTGTTGCTGGTGGCAGTCATCGCCCTGTTGGCATTCTTGACCCTGCCAATGAGGCAATGGTTGCTGCTGTTTGTGACCATCGGCGGCGGCCTGCTAATCGCTGCGCTGCCCTTCGCTGTACGCTACGATGCGCCGACTCCGACCGGGGCTGACAAAAGCTTAATTGAATTCCTTGTTTTTTGGAACTTGCTTGGATATGTCGCCTGGGACCGGACCAGCTTCGCCGATCTCCTAACGCACTGGGGCGCGTTCGTCTTTTTGCTGGCTCTTCTCTCCTTATTCAGTCTCTATACATTTCGAGCCGAACTGCGAAACCGCCCACTCCTGACCACGTGTATCGTTGCGGCGATTCTCACAGTCGCCCTGATCACGTCCACGCCAGCGCTGTTGGTCTTCGCAATTGCCAGTTCGGGCATCGCGCTGCTCGCAGTGCGACGTGAGACAGATCAATCAGATCGATTTGCCGCGATCCTGATTCTGGTCGCACTGCTCACTCTGACAGCGATCGAGTTCGTGTTTCTGCAGGATCCATTTGGTGATCGTATGAATACTGTCTTCAAATTCGGCTTCCAGGCATGGGCACTCCTGGCGATTGGTATCGGAGCGCTGGCCCCCGGGATCCTGAAGATCGCCAGGAGAAGCATTCCAGCTTCCACCGTTCAGATTCATACGGTTGCCGCAATCGCACTGGCTGTCCTTATCGTTTCAACTGCGGCCTATTCGCCAGTTTCGGCCTATCGATGGACTAACGGGTTCCATGACTGGCGTGGGCTCGACGGGATCGAATACATCGAGCAATGGAATCCCGACGAACAGGCAGCACTATCGTGGCTCAGGCAACATCGAGATGAAGTCTCGGTAGTCGTCGAGGCTCCGGGCTGTGCCTATGGGTCAGATAATGGGATCCCGCACAATCGTGTTTCGATCATCACGGGGATCCCCACGATCATTGGCTGGGAGGGCCATCAGGCCCAGTGGAGACGTGGGCAACCTGACCGACTCGGCGAGTTCGCGGAACGCCGGGAGATGATGAACCTGGCCTACGAGGATCCGGCTGCAGCAGAAACGTTTCTCCGGGAGATGGACGTGACCCACGTGTTCTTCGGGACCCATGAACAGCTGGGGTATGCTACGTGTGAAGCGGGTCCGCCATATCCGTCGGACACACCGCAGCGTCTCGAAGAAGCTGGATGGATGCTGGTTCATCAATCAGGGGACATTCTGATCTATGAGATTCCGCATCTGAACGCCGAAAATTGACCGTTTCCCCGCTATTGTGCTAGACTATGAGACGGTTTGAGGACTGAAGCCGCGTCCCGGTGTGTCCGGAGCGGTGTCGTATTGTTTTCACAGGGAGGCTTCGATTAGCACTTCGAGACCCGCTCGGGTAAATGAGCGCATTCGAGTTCCAGAAATCCGTCTGATTGACGAAGAGGGCGAACACGTAGGCGTCATTCGCACACGTGAAGCGATGGATATGGCTCGCGAACGAGGTTATGACCTCGTTGAAGTGCAGCCAAACGCAGCCCCACCGGTCTGCCGGCTAATGGACTACGGCAAGTACCGGTATGAAGAGAGTCGACGTGAGCGAGATTCACGTCGTCGGCAGCGCACTGCTGCGCTGAAGGAAGTCCGATTGCGACCAAAGATCGACGACCATGATCTCGACACTAAAGCGCGTCAGGCGCGGAAGTTCTTGAAATCAGGGTCGAAGGTCAAGCTTTCGGTTGTCTTTCGCGGTCGGGAAATCGCCCACCAGGATATTGGGCGATCACTTCTTGTCCGGGTTGGAGAACAGTTGAGCGACCTGAGCACGATCGACCAGCAACCTCATATGGAGGGTCGTTCGATGGTGATGCTGATAAGTCCGGTTTCCGAAGCGCAGATGTCGGATGGTGCGGACGATGCAGACGAAGCCTCTGATCAGCTCGCTGACAACGAGAATTAGTACTGACAGGTCTGCCGGTTTTCGGAGGCCTTCCCTGACCAGGGAGAGGCCTCTACCGGCGTGAGCGTGTGCGTCGAGATGACGCTGGAGGTGAGAATCAAATGCCGAAGATGAAGACCCATAAGGGGACGAAACGGCGCTTCAAGATCACCGGCTCAGGCAAATTTATGCGAGCCAAAGGTATGAAGAGCCACAATCGCCGGAAGAAGTCTCCGCGGACACTGCGTATGTTCGATCGGATGCTCGAAGTGGACAAGTCCGACGTCAAGCGAATCAAGGCCAAGCTGCCATACGGCGCCTAGGTTCGTTGGAGACCAGAACAAGAGGAGTCAGGATCGATGGTACGCGTAAAACGTGGTGTAACCACCAAGCGCCGTCATAACAAGACGTTGGCCCTCACGAAGGGCTATCGTGGAACGCGCAGCACGCTGTATAAGCGTGCTAATGAAGCGGCAATGCGGGCTGGTCAATACCAGTATCGTGACCGCCGCAATCGAAAGCGCGAAATGCGAAAGCTCTGGATTCAGCGCATCAACGCAGCTTCGCGGCAAAACGGAATGCCCTACAGCCATTTGATGAATGGCCTGAAGAGCGCCGGTGTAGAAGTTGACCGTAAGATGCTGGCAGACCTTGCCGTCCGGGACCCGGAAGCATTTACGGAATTCGTCACCGTCGCACGCGAAGCGCTCTAGATCCATTCGCGATCGTGAGTATCGACACTCCAGCTGACATCACCTCACCACGAAATCGATGGATCAAGCTCGCCCGCTCCCTTCACCGCCGAAAGGCGCGAAATCAGGAGCGGGCAATGCTTGTCGAAGGTATCCGGCCGTTGCGAGAGCTGCTGGTATCGGAATCGCCTGTTCTGGCTATCCTGGTGTCGCCCGAGGCGGCAGAAATCCCAGAGGTCGAACAGCTTCTCGAAACAGCTCGCCATCGGGCAGAACTCGTCGCCACCGTGCTTCCTGACATCCTGCAATCCGCGGCCGATACCGACTCCCCACAAGGGATACTGGCTATCGCCGGAATGCCAGACTGGAGCGATTTCGAGCCAGTGGAGCGCGACCCGCTGATCCTCATTGCGGATCGGGTACGCGATCCGGGAAATCTCGGAACCCTGATCCGATCGGCGCATGGTGCAGGTTGCAACGCGATTCTGGTGAGCCGGGAGAGTGCTGATCCTTTTTCGCCCAAGGTCATACGATCAAGTGCTGGCAGTGTCTTTCATCTGCCGGTAGTTCGGTTCAATTGGTCGAATCCCCCATCATGGCTGGACGGCGTCGATGTGTACATCACGGAGGCCGAAACAGAGGTGACATATGATGAGATCGACTGGACTCGACCGGCCGCGATTGTCATCGGAAACGAAACCGAAGGCGTCTCGAAAGCCGCTTTTGCCCATGCAGACGGAACAGTTGGTATACCGCTTGCGAGTAGTCTAGAGTCACTGAACGCAGGAATCGCTGGTTCAGTCATTCTTTTCGAAGCGTGGCGCCAACGTCGGCGTCAATAGGAGGTCAGGCACATGTGCAGAGCGGACGCTCATGACACGCTGTGTCTGTTGTTTACTGGTAGCTAGAGCTCGTTGGGAATAACGAGATACAGGCTAACCACCATGGAAGGATTGAACATGAGAAAGAGTGACCTCGTAAAAGCAGTGGCGAAGGCCGTTGATCAGCCGGAGAGCCAGGTCTCGAACGTGATTAACGCCACGTTCGATGAGATCGAAAGCTCACTGGCCGGCGGAAATGAAGTCACTATCACGGGCTTTGGAACATTCAGGATCAGCGAGCGGGCAGCTCGTGAAGGTCGAAATCCACAGTCGGGTGAGAAGATGACGATCCCAGCTCGCAAGAGCCCGAGCTTCAAGCCAGGCAGCCAGCTCAAGCGTGCAGTTGCCGGCGAGGACTAGTCAGTTTCGCCTCGTCAATCAGTATTGAGCAAGAAACTCCTGCCGACTATGTGTCGGCAGGAGTTTCTGTTCTCATCAAGTGGACCCTCAACGTTACTTCGAGGGCGGTACTGCCGTTCTGAGGGCTTCCATAAGATTCGTCTGGCCGGCTTCAACGGCTGATTTCACCGCGCTCTTGATCGCAATTTCGTCTGACCCACCATGAGCGATCATAACCAGGCCATTGACTCCCAGAAGCGGCGCTCCACCGTACTCCCGGTAGTCGAGTGCCCGCCCAGCACGCCTCATCGCCGGTTTGAGCAGCGTTGCGAGCAGTGACGTGTACCAGGTCCGCTTGAACTCCTCACGAAGGCTGGTCTGGAACAGGGACATGATCCCCTCACCTGTCTTCAGAAGGATGTTCCCGGTAAACCCGTCCGTGACCAGGACATCGCAGGGCTTGTGGGGTATGTCGCGTGACTCCACGTTGCCAACGAACCGGAGATCTTCGTCTCCATCCAGCAGATCAAACGCCTGGCGGGTGATTGCGTTTCCTTTTCCACGCTCTTCGCCATTACTCACCAGTCCGATTCGCGGATTCGGAGTCTGCTTGGCTACGCGAGAATAGGCAGCTGCCAGCCTGGCATGTTGCCAGAGATGCTCGGGCCGTGGGTCAACCAGCGCGCCAGCGTCGATCAGCAGCAGCGGAGTATCGGAGGCAGTCGGAATCGGGACGGCTATCCCTGGCCGATGAACACCAGGCAGCCGCCCCAGTCCTACTACGGCGCAGGCGACTACTGCCCCGGTATTGCCGGCAGAGATAAAGGCATCGGCATCGCCTGACCGCATAATCTGGATTCCTACTGGCATTGAAGCTCTGCTCCGGCCTCGAACGGCCGAGACCGCTTCGTCTTCCATGGAAACCTGTTCGGGGGCGTGAACGATCTCGACGAGGTGCGCCGGATAGGATCGATCACCGATTGCCTTGAGGATCTGGTCTTCGTCGCCAATCAGAAGGACGCGAACATCCATTTCCACGGCGGCATCGATCGCTGGGTTGACGGTAACTCCGGGTCCAATGTCGCCACCCATCGCATCAAGCGCTACAGTGAAACGACGTGATTTCTGGTCCTGGTCCGGCGAAGTTGATTCGTCAGCACTCATTAGACGTCGAGATTCTCAACTTCGCGAGCGTGAGTCTGAATGAATCGCTTTCTCGGAGGCACTGCATTCCCCATCAGCATGTCGAAGGTTTCGTCTGAGCGAACCGCATCGTCGATCGTCACCTGAAGCAGTGTGCGTGTCTCAGGATTCATCGTCGTTTCCCAGAGTTGTTCCGGGTTCATCTCGCCCAGTCCTTTGTACCGCTGCTGTTCCCAGCGCCGATCCGGGAATTCCCGGAGAATCTCATCACGCTCTGGATCGGAGTAGACGTAGTGGATATCTCGCCCACTCTCCAGCTTGTAGAGCGGTGGCTGTGCAATGTAGAGCCGACCGTCGATGATGAGACTCTCGAGATTGCGGAAGAAGAACGTCAGGAGCAGCGTCCGAATGTGGGCGCCGTCGACGTCAGCATCAGTCATGAGAATGACACGATGATAGCGCAACTTCGAAGCATCGAGCTGATCACCGATTCCGGTGCCCAGCGCAGTCACCAGTGCCCGGATTTCCTCGTTTTGCAGCATTTTGTCGAGACGAGCCTTCTCGACATTGAGGATCTTGCCTCGCAGCGGAAGAATCGCCTGGAACTGCCGATCACGCCCCTGTTTCGCCGACCCTCCTGCAGAGTCACCCTCGACGATGTACAGTTCGGATTTCGCGGGATCTCGCTCAGAACAGTCTGCCAGTTTGCCCGGGAGGCTGAACGTTTCGAGCGACCCCTTTCGCTGCACCAGCTCACGGGCTTTCCGCGCGGCTTCTCGCGCTCGTGAGGCGTTCACGCACTTCTCGATAATCCGGCGTGCGGCCGTTGGGTTCTCCTCGAGGAACCGTGCCAGTCCCTCGTGGACGGTCGACTGCACAATACCGGCGACCTCGGCGTTACCGAGTTTGCGCTTGGTCTGGCCCTCGAACTGTGGCTCAGCGATCTTTACGCTCACGATGGCTGTAAGGCCCTCTCGGACGTCTTCTCCACTGAGACTTTCGTTCGTCTCCTTGATCATCCCGTTCTTGCGTGCGTAATCGTTGATGACCCGGGTCAGACCCGTCTTGAATCCAGTCAGGTGTGTTCCACCGTCGCTGGTGTTGACATTGTTGGCAAACGTATAGGTCGATTCGCCGTAGCCATCGTTGTACTGCAGCGCAACTTCGGCGAAACACCCGTTAGCCTCTCTTGAGGCGTAGAACGGACGTGGATGCAGCGCCAGTTTGTTGCGGTTGATGTGCCGGACAAAGGAAACGATGCCGCCATCGAAGTAAAACGACATCTCCCGGTCCTTGCGCTCGTCCACAAATGTCATCTGCAGGCCGCGCGTCAGGTAGGCAGTCTCGCGGAAACGCTGCATGAGTGTCTCAAAGGAGTAGTCCAGATCTTCGAAGATCGTCTGATCTGCCTTGAAGCTGATCGTGGTGCCGTGATCGTCTGGATCTGCATCACCGACGATTCGCGGTGGCCCCTGTGGAACACCAGTCTCGTATCGTTGCTGCCAGCGTTTTCCCTCTTTGCGAACCTCGGCAACAACCCATTCCGACAACGCGTTCACGACTGATGCACCGACGCCGTGAAGTCCGCCGGAGACCTTGTAGCTGTCTCCCCCGAATTTCCCGCCAGCGTGCAGTACGGTCATGATCACTTCGAGCGCGGAGATCCCCTCTTCTTCGTGCATGTCGATCGGGATACCACGCCCGTTGTCGGTCACCGTAACCGCACCATCTTTGTGGATCGTTACCCTGATCAGATCGCAGTGGCCAGCCAGTGCCTCGTCGACGCTATTGTCGACGATCTCATAGACCAGTTGATGCAATCCGCGATAATCGGTGCTGCCGATATACATCCCTGGTCGCTTGCGAACTGGGTCCAACCCCTTTAGAACAACGATATTCTTGGAGTCGTATCGCGGTGAATCTTCCACAGTATGTGAGCCTTTCTGTCAGTTCGCGTTCGAACCGGTAATGTCCGCTGGTTGTATTAGTTGAGCACGGAGTTGGAAAAAGAGCACCAGCGAAGCGATCAAGCCTGTTGCAAGATATGCATTGACGACGATTGCGAATGGAGCGCTCCAGTTGGATTCAACGAAAGGTGACAATGCAAACGGAACACCGAGTCGAATCAAGAGAAAAATCAGCAACAATCCAATCAGTCCGAGAAAGTTTTGCTGCACCACTCGATAACTGCGTTGCAACGCCGCCGTGATCGCTGACTCTCCACCAGCGAGCGAGACGCCGGAGAACAGGAAGAACAGTCCAAGCCAGCCTCCGAGCAGAATCGTCGCCCAGACGATCAGCGCAGTGGCCTCGATGCCGGCCAACTCCAATCCAAACCCGACCAGTACGAACGGGAGCATCAAAAAAACGACCAATAGAACGCCGAGCAGCATCGCCCCTGTTGTCTTGAGCGTGGCTACGATCGGCTGAATCGCGAGATCTCTAATCAGAATCGGTTCACGTCGGACTAACCTCGACATGATCATAAGATTCGTAATCAGAACGAATAGCGCCACGAATGCGAAAAAGGAAACCGCCCCGGCGCCAACTACTCCGCTGATCGCTATCTCCCTTTCGGTCCAGTAGCTCGCCTCGGACGATCGCACCGCAATGGTGTCGAACAGCGTGGGTGTCAACACGGCTCCGAGCCCAGCCATTTCGATTGATGGCGCCTCGCCTGAAGCCCATCTCTCCCAGAAACTCTTGCCGGGCCAATCGTGAACAACTAGCCGCAAATTCGACCAGAGCGCCACGTCCACCAGGAGAATCACCCAGATCAGGTATGGTCGCTGATTCAATAGCCCGAAGGCGAGTCCGATGGTATCGACAACACCAGGAGTCTTCCCGGTCACTTGATCGGGAGAATGTCGCTCGCTCATCATAGCGCGACGGGAATGCTAGTAGCGATCGATCTCGAGCAAACGTTCATCTGTGATTCCGAAATGATGCGCGATCTCGTGAATCACCGTCTCGCGAACCACGCGCTCGACGTCTCCATCGGTATCGCTGGCCTCGTTGAGCACCGGTCCGGCGAAAATGGTGATCTTGTCCGGGAGAACCAGTCCATATCCGGAGGAACGATCGATATGCGGGACACCTTCGTAGAGACCGAGCATCGTTCCGTTGTCGTCGAGGCCATACTCATCGAAGTCCTCAGGGCTGGGCCACTCTTCGATCACCACATCCACATTTTCCATGTGCGCAAGAATGAAGGGTGGCAGGCTATCGAGTGCCTTGACCACGAGTTGCTCAAATTGTTCTTCAGTCAGATCCATTGCTCACATCCCCGAACACAAAACCTGTGTAATTCTACCAAATCCGCGAATATTCACGGCTCTGACGTGCCCAGCGAGACTCCCAGGCTGACGCGATTTGAGCCCGACACGAATGACGGCCCGGAACTGTTCATCAACGACTGAAAATCAGGATCAGACAAATGCCTGCCAGAACCGCGATACTGGTCACCGCTCCAGCCACACCGGCCGCATCTGTCACGAGATAAGCGGCGAACGATGCGAGCCCGAATGCGAGAAACAATATGAGATCGAAGATCAATGGGTTCTTCTTGCGCACGGCTTTCATGATCAGGAACCTCCGACCACGAGTGAAGCGACGAACGTAATCAGCCCGATTATCGCGGTGATGGCAAGCCCGAACTTGATCCCACTGCGAATCACCGGACCTTCCCGACCACCGAGGCCAACCGTGGAACAGCCCACGATGATCTTGGCGGGCGCGATAATGCTCCCGAGCGCTCCACCAGTTGTCTGAGCAGCCAGAATGAGACCCACATGAAGCTCCAGAATCAGCGCGGTATCGAGTTGAAGCGCGCCAAAGAGAATGTTGGAATTGGTGTTCGATCCGGTCATGAAGGCACCAAGGACCCCGATAAACGGACTGATGGCCGGAAACGCACCACCTGCGACGTCGGCAATCCCCTGAGCAAGCAGGAACGTCATCCCGGATTCCATCATGATCAGCGCCATGCCCACCAGGGTCACGATGCCGAGACTGGCTGACACCGACGCATCCACTGCGTTACGAACGATTTTCCGCATCGCTCCATCGCCATAGAGCCCGGCTCGTCGATAGATAAAGAGTCCGATAATTGCCGTATAGAGCAACAGTGCGCCCGGGTGGCTCAGTACATCGAGAGACCGGTAGGAGTCAGTCGCTTCGTTGGTCCAGCCGAAATCTGTACTGGTCTCGGGGAATGAGGGGTCGATCGAAACCTGGCCCAGCGCATCGCCGATGGGATCTACCATGTTGACGACCAGTACGACGGCGACGAGCAAGACATACGCGTGAACAGCCAGAAGAAATCGTGGCCAGTTCATCTTCGAATCTTGCGAATCCTGGCCTTCAGCATCGCCTGTGTCATCGTCGTTTTGCTCGCGATGGAACACCCCGGTACGGACCAGCAGAATCATGACGATCATGCCGGTGATTCCGGCCGTAAACGCGGCAAGGGAGTAAAACCCGAGGACAGCCATCGCCCACTGAACGCCAGACATCACGGCGCCGACGATCAGAATGAGCGGGAGAACCCGAACCATCGCCATTGGGCCTCTGAACGACCAGACCGCTCCAGCGCCAGCCAGAAAAACCGTGACGCCGAGCATCAGAGCCAGTGGGCTGGCGAGGTCCTCGGGAGCCTGTCCGGTGACGCCCACGATGGCGAAAAACGAAGCTCCCAGGCTCCCGTAGGTAACCGCCCAGGTATGTCCAATGAGGGTAGAGACGACGGCCACCACCGGCGAAAAGCCGACAGCGGCCATCAGCGGGGCCACGATTGCCACCGGAACACCGAATCCGGCGAAGCCTTGCAGAAACCCGGTGAAACACCACGCCAGAATCATCAGCTGCAGCACACGATTCTCTGTGACACGCACCAGCGCATCGCCGATGATGCGAATACCGCCAGCTTCACTGACGACATGAAATAGAAAGAGGGCAGCCCAGATAATGTAGAGGACCCAGAGCGCCAGGAGAATCGCTTTAGTCTGGGAGTAGGCAAGCAATTCGGGCCCGGCACCGAAACCGAGATACGCCGCCGCGAGCGCAACGAGCCAGGCAACCCCGCCCGCCTTCGCGCCTCCCCAGTTGAAGCCGACCATGAGTACAAGCAATGTGATGATCGGAGTCGCCGCCACGACCCAGGTCACCGGTGAGAGATCCGGCGTCCCCATCCGCCTCCCCAGTTCCCTTCCCCACGGTCCGGATTCGCTAGTCGATGCGATCCATCGCCATGACCAGCATCTCTCGAGCTATTGGTAGCGCGACTGCCCCGCCGCCGCCGCCATGCTCGACAATGACCGAAATGACAAAGCGCGGTTCATCCTGCCCCGCGAACCCTGTATACCATGCATGGGGAGTCCGGTCACCTACCTCGGCGGTTCCAGTCTTCCCTCCGACGACCGCTCCCGATATCTGTGCATCGGTTGCCCATCCGGACTCGACTGATTCGATCATGATCTGTTGCAGTTCCGAAGCAATGCTGGAATCGATTGCCTCCTGCCAGGAAGACGGACGTGTTTCACTGAGAACAACGCCATCGTTGTCACGGATGCGGTGCATAAGGAAGGGCTCACTCATCATCCCGTTGTTGACCACAGCCTGCGTGGTCATGGCAATCTGAAGTGGCGTGGCGAACAGCTGCCCCTGACCGAACCCTGTCTCCGCAAGACCAATGTCAGCGTCCAGATATTCCGGATTCGACGAGATCCGGCTCTGAGAAACCTGGAAATCGAACGGGATCGTCGATTCGAAGCCGAACTGCCGGGCTGTCTCGGAGAGTCGGTCCCGGCCAAGCCGGATACCCAGATCGGCGAAGACGACATTCAACGAGTAGCCATACGATTCGGACAAAGTGAAGCTCACTCTGCCATCGTCGGGAAGGTTTTGCTCCTCGATAACATGTGATCCAACGACGAGTGCGCCTTCGTTTCGAAAAACCGTCGACGGATCGGCCAGACCGTGTTCCAGGACTGACGCAGCGGTGACCGTCTTGAACACGGACCCGGGAGCATAGAGGCCTTGTGTGGGACGGAACAACAGCGGTGAGCCCTCGGACTCATTTACCTGAACCCAGTATTCTGAAGCCTCACTCACCTGCTGATCCATGTTCGGACCGTACCCGGCGTAGAGTCGGTTCGGATCGATATGGGGTTTGCTGACCATCGCGTAGATCGCGCCGGTCTCGGCATCCATAACGACAATGGCCCCGTCCTGGTCACCGAGCAGGTCATAGCCCAGACGCTGCAGTTCACTATCAACAGTCAACTGAATGTCGTAGCCGTGTCGGGTTCGATGCAGGACCTGATCGAGCCATTCGTTGAAGGGATTTCCACCTTCACGCCCCATCAAGGTTTCGTCGTAGACCGATTCGAGCTGTGTGTTACCGAAGAGTGCCGGAGAATGATAGCCGGCCAGATAGGAAAGGTGAGGGTTTGGGTAGGTTCGCTCGAAGACTCTGCCTTCGCGTTCGACCGTGTCGGCAACCACATCCTCGTCGCGGGTAAGGATTCTTCCACGGGCAACGTCACGATCCCGGGTGCGATTCCGTGGATCCTGAACCACAGAGCCATCGGCAACGCTCGCGCTGCGTTGACTGATTTCATCGGCTTGTACGATCTGAATCCGGACGAGTTGAACGGTCATAAGCAGGAACCCGACCATACAAATTGCACCGATCGACACAATCGTGCTGTTGACGTGGGGAACACTGTCGCTCATCCGGGGAAGAATTGCGTACATCATCAGGATCCCGCAGAACAGCAGCAGGAGCAACCAGGCAACGTCGGAGTGTGTCTCGGTGTAGAGCATGCCGAATACGAGAAGAATGATCGCACCGGTAAAAGCTGCGGCGCGGGAGAGAGCAACGATCATCGACGGTCCCACTTCGATTCACTGATGCGTAAGAGTATTCCGATAATCAGAAAGTTTGCGAGCAACGCGCTGCCGCCAGCGCTGATGAACGGAAGCGTGATACCAGTCAGCGGGATCAGACGGAGATTTCCCGCTACGATAATCACTGCCTGCAGTGCAAGGATCGTGGTGACTCCAAGCGCCAGCAATCGTTCGAATTGAGATACGGCGCGAATCGCGATCAGGTACCCCCGGGTAATCAGCAACATGTACAGCGCAAGAACCGCAAACGTGCCGAGCAAACCGAGCTCTTCGCCAATCGCCGCGAAGATGTAATCAGTCTCCACAACCGGGATCACTCCCGGCTCACCATATCCAAGCCCGGTTCCAAACAGATTTCCGGACGCCAGCGCATATTCACCCTGAATTTGCTGGTATCCGATTCCAAGAGGGCTTGCCCAGGGATCGATCCAGTTGCGCACACGAACTGCAACATGACTGAACATCTCATAGGTGAGATACACCGCGATCACAAACGAAACCAGGCCGGCAACGACATACATCAACCGTCCTGTCGAGGCATACAGCATCGCCAGGAAGATCCCGAAGAAAAGCAACGCGGTGCCGAGGTCGTTCTGCAACACCACGATCATGACCGCCATGAGCCACATGAACACGAGCGGGATCAAATATGGGATCGGCGGCAACCGCAGGGGGCCGAGTCGATAGTGCCCGGTGAGAAGATCATGATGATCAGCCAGATACCCGGCAAGAAACACCACCAGGATCACCTTCACGAGTTCACCCGGCTGAACCAGAACGAACCCGAGATCGAGCCAGAGCCGCGCACCGTTGATCTCGACACCGAACACCATGGTGATCACCATGAGCACGACACCGGTCAACGCCAGCGTGTATTTGTAGCGGCGCAACCAGTTGAGGCGGCGCACAAAGGTCATCATCCCCCAGAGAAGGAGAAATCCGAGTGCAAGGTAGATGACTTGTCTACTGGCGAGATTCGCCCAGGATTCGCCGCGTTCGGCGAGTTCGGGTTGCAACCGCTGGATCATCAGCAGGCCGATGCCGGCGAGCATTGCCATGATCGGGAAGAGCGCCTGGTCGCCCCGGAAACCGGTGGCGCTGAACCAGAGCGACACGCCAACGAGAAGCGCAACGTATGCGAGGCTGACCCAGATGTCGGCCCACGACCACGTAGCCTGTCCAGTGCGGGCAAGGAAGATCGTCAGAAGGCCGACGATCGCCATCAGCGACGGGACGATCAGAAGTTGGAATTCAGTAAATCGAAAACGTTCGAGTGCAGCGCGCATAGTGATCGCGTTTCCGTTACAACGACACCGTCTACCTGCGTCTTACGATGCTGCACAAGCCTACCGCATTCGGGGGGCG
>SLFF01000217.1 GCA_007124395.1 Thermomicrobiaceae bacterium
ATCAACGATCAGTGCCCGCTCGGCTCGGCCGCCAGTTACGGTGTACCGTTGCCGATCGACCGGCAGTACGTCTCGGATCTGCTCGGCTTTGCCAAGGTGCAGAACAACGTGCTCTACGCCCAGCACGGCCGTGGCAAGTTCGAATCGATGGTCATCCAGGCGCTGGCGCAGGTGTTGCTCGATCTCTCCAAGATGGCCCAGGACATCATGCTCTTCACGACCGCCGAGTATGGCTTCTTCGACATCAGCCCCGAGTTCACCACTGGCAGCAGCATCATGCCCCAGAAGAAGAACCTGGGCGCCATGGAGATGCTCCGGGCCAAGGGCTCGCTGATGGTTTCGTACCAGGGGCAGATGATGAGCGTGCTGACCGGCCTGCCGTCTGGCTACAACATGGACTATCAGGAGACCAAGAAGCCGTTCATGGATGGCCTCGAGTTGACGACACAATCGTGCGCCGTCGCCTCACTGACGATCCAGCAGATCGTTCCCAACGAAGAGCGGATGAAGGCCGCCTGTACCCCGGATCTCTTCGCCACCGATGCCGCCTACGAGCTGGTGGAGCAGGGAGTCCCGTTCCGGGATGCCTATCGCCAGATCGGGACCAATCTGGAGAAGGTTGCGGCGATGGACCCGGACGAGCAGCTGAAGAAGCGCACCCATCAGGGAACCGCCGGTGATCTCCGACTGAACGAATCGCAGGAACGCATCACCGCCTTCAAGGCCGCCGCCGATGCCCAGCAGGAAGCGTTTACCCAGATGGCAGACGATCTGCTCAAGGGAAACATCGAGTAGGCATCATCGCCTCGCAAAAGCTCAGGGCAATACCGTCCGGGAGACCGGGAAGCGGTATTGCCCCCAGGTATTGACCAGGTTGAACGCCGCCGAGCCGTCTCCCTCTACCGCATAGTTCACCGTGTTCGCCACTGCATAGATCTGTCCGGTTCCGCCGGTGACATCGATCCGTGCGGTGCCCATCGCGTTGGGGATCATCCCGGACTGATTCATCGTGTAAAGGGTGTAGTGGCTCCTCGGGCCGATCGTCGCCTTGATCGGGCTGGTGTTGGTCGGCGGCATCAACGCCCCGGTGTGTGAGTAGTAGCGCACCTCGAAGGTCACCTCTCCGGCAGTGTTAGGATTGAAGAGCTGGATGCCGGTTGTGTCGCCGGTGCCGTCCAGCTGGCCCCGTTGCAGCAACGGTAACGCCAGGCTATTGGCGGCCTGATCGGGAGCCTCGGGATCGTCCGGCGACCACGCCCCGGCAGCGGTGGCCATGTAGGACATCGCTTCTCCGGTTTCGTACTTCACCTGATCGATCGTGGCATGGAACGGACGCTGCCCCGTCAGGGTCACCGAACCTACCCAGCCATCACCCAGCACCTCGCTACTTCCGGATACAGACGGCACATAGACATACTCCTGCCCTCCGGGCGAGATCGTCCGGGAATCGACCGATCGCATCGAACCGTCCCCGTCGAACCAGTTGATCGAGACCTCATTCGGCGCTTCGTCGATATTCACCACACTTATGCCAGTGTTCCAGCCAAAATACTCCCTGAAGACCAGCGGTGCGTGCATCTGAAACGATGAGCCACTGAAGTGTTCCGCAGCGATAGCTTCGGGCTGCTGATTCCCGCCGGGCGCGGTGGTTGCCCAGGTACTCGGAGCCGCAACATTGATCATCAACATATCGTCAGACGGCTTGATTCTGGCCGCATGAGCCACGACACCAACATTCGAGGTGATGTGAGCCGAGCCAACCCAGTCGTCTGGCACGCCCGCCTCCCGGAGATCCAGCGCCCAGCTCTGACCTGGCTGCAAGCTCGTTTCGAAGGCGATGGTTTGCGTACCAGAGGCGCTGTGACCCTGTTGATGGCTGGCAATCAGCCTGACATTCACCTGCCCGGCCCAGACCGATGGATCGATGTTGCTGATCCGGATCTCGGTGTTCCAGCCAGCGTTGGTCTGAACGATCGGCAGGTAGCTGTGCCCGTCGAATACGAAGCCAACCCCGTAGCCCAGCGGTTCATACGTGCCGATTCCGGAGCAATCCATCGACCACCCGGCCACGACTGCCTCGCAGAACTGGCTCTCTGGTCCCCAGGCAATATCCTGCGCCGGGATCGCGTTGTAGCCGTCAATGCTCAGGTGTCCGGAATGGGTTCGGTTACCAGTCCCGCCGATCATCGGCTCTGGCGACGTCAGACGGGCAATGCCGGCGATCGCGGGCTTGCAGATGTCACGCCATCCTTCGTCACTATCTTCGATAGACGGTCGTTGACCGCAGGTCTCCGCGATCGCGTCTTCGATGTATCCGATGTCTTCCGGATTAGCTTCCCAGATCGAGCGATACATCCCGGCCACGACTATTGGGGCACCTTCCTCCAGGCCAAGCGCCGCAGATGAGAGCGTGATCGCTCCATTTGGTGGCAAAACGTAGGTTCCGAGCGCTGACTCCGGTGAAAACCCGGCATCGGGCAGCACCCAGATCCGAACATCAAACGGCTCCACATTCTGCACGGTGATGCTGCCGAACCACGGACCGGCCGAGTCGATTTGCTCCCCATGAGGCACGAACGGAAAGGCGATCAACTCCACCATATCGACCTGCCCGAACTGATCGATGTGGTCATCGGCACTGGCGATATGCGCCCCACCGAGCAGTATGATCATCAGCCCCAGAAGAGCCAGTGTTTGCTTCCCAGACAACATCACTCCACCCCTCCCGGCAGCCGGTAGTGCCCGGAACTGCTCACCATATTGATCGCCACGGAACCGTCTCCCGAGACGGCGTAGTTGACCGTATTACTGACGCCGACGATCGCGCCATCGCCATCGACTGGCGTCAGTACCACCGACGCCCGCTGATTCTGGGAGAGTTCGGAGATTCCCATGGTGTACCAGGTGGCGAACTGGCGTGGGCCGATCGTTGCCCTGATTGGCCCATAGCGAGATGGCCCGATCAGGCTTCCGGCGGAGTCGTAGAAGTGAAGGTCAAAGGTCACCGAGTTGCCGGTATCTATGTTGATCAACTGAAACCCACTGGTGTCGCCAGTTCCATCATTCCAACCTTTCTGGATCAGGGGAACCGAAAGCGATTCCCCAACCGAGGCCCCAGCAGCGGTTGCCAGGTACGACATCGCCTCGCCGGTCGAGTACTTCACCTGATCCACCGCCACATGAAAGGGCTGATCGGCCCGGAATATCGCTGCTCCAGCGAATCCGTCGCTCCTCTGCAGATCATCAGAGGCGGGAATGTAGATGAACTCCTGCCCGTGCGCAGATATCGTCCGGGCATCACCGGCGATCAGTCGACCATCCAGGGTGATGAACGTCACCGATACCCGGTTTGATTGATCAGCCAGATTCACGAAGCTGAATCCGGTGTTCCAGCCGTTGTAGTCCTGAAACACCAGCGGAGCGTATTGCTCGAACGGTTGGCTGGACGACGCCGATTCCTGGGCAGGCAGATCTACCGGGATCTCGTCACCAGTCGTGGCGTTCAGAGATGGAGCCGACACGTTGATCATCAACATATCGTCCTCCGGCTTGGATCGCATCGCGAGCGTAGCAATGCCGACCGTCGATATGATCTGCGCCGAGCCAACCCACTCTTCGCCGACAAGTGCCCGGGCATCGATCATCGCCGTGCCGCCGGGTGGGATGTTCACCGTCTCGGTCGCTCGATGGTCTCCCGCTGTGGCAGTGCCGAGCTGATCGCTGTCCGTGAGGATGATATCCACCTGCGCAGCGGAGACGTTGGTGAGATCGACGTTTGAGAGGTAGATCTCGGTGTTCCAGCCGCTGTTGGTCTGCACGATCGGCAGGAAGCTGTGGCCGTCGAACCCGGTCCCGCTGCCAGACAGTCCGGAGCCATCGCAGGCACTGACTTCACCCTGGAGCTGATGACAGAAATCGCTCTGGGAGCCCCAGGCGATATCCGGCAGCGGGATCGCCGCGTAGCCATCCACAGAAACATGGGCGCTTGAGGTCGAAGCACCGGACATCGGTTGCGGGGATGCCTGCTTCAGCGAGCCAGCGATCACCGGAGCAGGTGGGGATGTATCGAAATCCGAGTCCAGCGCATCCTTGTACAGCGCCAGCGCGACAACCGGCGATCCTGGCTCGGGCAGATCGAGCATCGCCGCACTCAGCGTCACCGAGGCGTTCGGCGAAAGATCCACGTGAGGAACCGATGGGTCAGTGATCGCATCACCCAGCGAGTAGCCACCACCGTCACCATCACTATCGAGGGCGATCTGCTGCAGCGTCCGGCCATCGAACAGCCAGACCCGGACCGACTTCGCCCGGTGATCGACATCGATGTTCTGCACGGTGATCGAGCCATGCCAGGGGCCGGTCTCGTTGA
>SLFF01000085.1 GCA_007124395.1 Thermomicrobiaceae bacterium
CTGGCTCGGTAGCTTCGGGTGTCGGCTCTGCTGGCGCAGCGGCAGGTGTTGGCTCTTGTGCCGACGTTCGCTCCTCGTCGGACGTGGAGATCTCTACGGTGCAGGCAGCAAGAAGGAGAAGGGTCAAACCCCCGAGCACGAGATATTTCATGCGCATGACTCAATCACTTCCTTGAAGAAAAAGATCAGCACACAGGCATGTCGGTTGGGCAGGAAATGCCTGTCAGGATAGATTGACAATAGCGCCATCAAGGTCAGTAGTCAAGCGGTGAATCGGGGTCGAAATCGTGGGCGTGATTGCTCCGCCGGTCCACCGCAAGCATTGCCCCTGGATGTGAGTATTCCCGGTGCTACAGGACCTCAGCACGCAGTCTTGAGTTGTCCCAGAACCCTGGCGCAATCCGTCGAGCCAGGTTGTACGCAATGCGTCGGTTTGCAGTTAGTCGGGCGCAAAATAAGCAAGGATTGTCTAGAACTAGAAAGCGTAGCCTGTCTAACAGCAAGTAGGTGTGTTAGTATAAGCGAAATATCGCCTTACCCTTTACAGGTCGGAAAGGAACAACACAGAGTGGCTACAATGACGGTCGTCAAATTCCCCAAACCCGATGGTGCCGAAACCGGCATCGCCAGGCTGAAGGAAATGCAGGGACGAGGACTTATCCGCATTCACGATGGCGCGATCCTTCGATGGAACGATGGTGCCTCGAAACCACGAACCGAACAATTGACGAGCCTGACCGGTCCCGCCGCACTGAGTGGCGCTTTCTGGGGAATGCTCTTTGGGCTGATCTTCTTCGTTCCGCTGTTCGGTGCGGCAGTTGGCGCAACAATTGGAGCGCTCACCGGTCACTTTGCCAGAATCGGGATCGATGAGTCATTCATCAATAACGTGAAGGAGCAGATCGGTCCTGGCACGTCCGCACTGTTCATCCTCACCAGCGACGCAGTGCGTGATCGCATTGCTGAAGAGGTAAAAGACATGGACTTCGAAATCATCTCGACTAATCTGTCGAAGGACGAGGAAGCCAAGCTTCGTGAGGTGTTCGAGGTCTAGGCCTGGAGACACTCCCGGCGCTATCCTGGCTGGTCTGTCGACCTTTACTTCTGGTGCGTTGCACAATGCACCAGAAGTAACGCAGGGATACTGACGTCAAGCACGAGGGCGAACGGGCACAAGTGTCGCCTGGTTGCTTCCAGTTCAAGCCCGTTTGAACTGATGACTGTTGTTCTTTTCCTCTAGTTTATTGGACACAATCCTTTGAACTCTCTGGTTGTCGAGCTTCAGCGCCTGCAACTATCAGCTTCTGCTGAAATGCGGCACCTTGTCTAGTCACAATCCGGAAGAAGTCCAGCGTAGCTGGCTTCCGATGATAGTCATCGCGTCAGTGCAAATTCAGCTCGCTTTCCAGGTGAGCGCGCTGATTATTTCCATGGGCGCCATCGTCGATGAGTTCGAGACATCCCCAACGACTATTTCCACCGCGGTAGTTGTCTATTCGCTCTGTGTTGCCGGTTTCGTCATGCTTGGCGCGAAGATCGGCTCGATTCTCGGTTCCCGGATCGTGTTCCAGGTCTCGGTTCTTATCCACGGTGGGGCTATGGCCTGGGTGGCGTTGAGCCAGAGCTCCGCTGCAATCATCCAGGCACAGATCATAGCCGGCCTGGCTGCCGCCGCCGCTGTGCCAGCCCTGGTGGTGATGATCGCGGCTCACTACCGCGCTCGCCAACAGGAACAAGCGCTGGGGATTCTGGGTGCCTCTCAGGCAATTGCCGGGGTCATGGCGTTTCTCATTGTCGGATTCCTTGGAACCGCGATTGGCTGGCGGTGGCCATTCGCATTTCTTGCGATTCTTGCGCTGCTCAATGTTGCGCTCAGCTTTCGGCTGGACCGGGGTGATCGTGATACGTCCAGCCGGATCGACTGGCTGGGCGCACTTCTGGCTGCCGCATCAATATCGATGATCAGCCTCGGCGTGGATAACTTGAAATCGTGGGGGATACTCGTCGCTAGCTCCGGGGCGCCATTTAGCGTCTTCCAGCTGTCCCCCGCTCCGATTCTGATTGTAGTCGGGGTGATTCTGGCTCAGGCGTTCTTCGTCTGGCTTGGGAAACGGCGTCGTGCAGGCAAGTCAACGCTGTTCGCGGTCGAGATTCTGGACGGTGCCAGTGAGCGAGCGGCAACCTTTTGCCTGCTGATCATTGCGACGCTGGGGCCAGCAATCAACTTCCTGCTTCCGCTCTATATCCAGATCGTTCAGGGGCGAACCAGCCTTGAAACGGCGATCGCAATCATCCCCTACACCCTGGCGATTTTTGCGTCAGCGATTTTCGTTGTGAGGCTGTATTCAGTTATCCCGCCAAAGACGATCGCCCGTTTCGGTTTTGTAACGGTGGCAATCGGGCTCTTTCTCTTCGCAGCTGCAATCAACAACAGCTGGAGTGACCCCGCCGTGATCGGGAGCCTGATCGTCATGGGCCTCGGCGAAGGTGCACTGCTGACATTGATGTTCAATGTGCTGGTCTCAGGTGCGCCGAAGTCTCTTGCCGGTCATGTCGGATCGTTACGCGGCACGGTGAACAACCTTTCGGCGGCACTTGGTACTGCGATTGCCAGCCTGCTGGCCGTCGGTCTGCTGGGCTTCTTGATCGCTTCCGCGGTTGAGGACAATCCGGATCTTCCCCCGCCCCTGATTAGCCAGATCAATCTGGATAACGTCGATTTTCTGACGAACGATGAGCTGGAGGAATTCCTTTATGGGCTCAATGCATCCGACACAGAGATCAACGCCGCTATAGAGATCAATGAGGAGACCCGGCTGCAGGCACTCAGGGCCTCAGCTGTTGTTCTGTCGATGATCGCGCTTTTGGCACTAATTCCGGCAGGACGGCTTCCAACTTATAGAGCAGGAGAAGTCTCTGTGACGACCGACCCTGATCAGTCCGGCGAGACTTCATTCGAACACCCGGAGGAAACGAATTCTGGCAATGCAAATCAGTTACCCGGCCCTCAATCAGCCGAGAACGAGGCTACCAACCTGGAGGATGCTGACCAACCCTGAAATGACCTGTCTCACCAAGAGTGCGAAAGCGACGACAACAATATGAAAGGAACAGGGATGTGAGCACGGTGATCAACGCGACACAACAGTATGCTCGGGACAATCTTGGCCGATTTCAGTCCGAGCTGATGGATTTCCTGGCAATCCCGAGTGTCAGTACGGAGTCCGAACACGCGCCTGATATGGCACGTGCCGCTGACTGGCTTGCAGATCAGTTGATTTCGGTTGGTGCTGAGAACGTAAGGGTCGTTGCAACTGCTGGTCATCCAGTGGTCTACGGTGAGTGGCTCGGCGCAGGACCTGACGCCAGAACCATCCTGGTTTATGGCCATTATGATGTGGTTCCTGCAGATCAGGCTGATGGCTGGGAGACTAACCCGTTCGATCCTGTCGAGCGCGATGGGTTTCTGTATGCACGCGGAGCTTCAGATGACAAGGGCCAGCTGTTCACTCACGTAAAGGCGCTTGAATCTTATCTCCGGTCCAGCGGTTCGGCACCAGTCAATATGAAGTTCTTCTTCGAAGGTGAGGAAGAGCTTGCTTCACCGAACCTCGCACCGTTCCTGAATGAGAACCTGGATCTTCTGGCGGCGGATGTGTGCGTAATCAGTGATACATCGATGCCGACGCTGGAGGAGCCGGCGATCCTGCATAGCCTTCGAGGGATGACCTACCTCGAGATCCACGTTACGGGGCCCCACGATGACCTGCATAGTGGTTTCTGGGGTGGCGCGGTTCACAATCCAGCACTGGCTCTCGCTGAGATTCTTTCCCAGCTACACAATCCCGATCACAGTATCGCGGTCCCGGGGTTCTATGACGATGTGGTGGCTCTGACCGATGCAGAACGCAACGAGATCGATAAGACCGCCATCTCCGATGAGCAAGCGCTTCAATCAACTGGCGTTCCGGCATTGTGGGGTGAGGCTGACTTCACGATCAAGGAGCGGGTGACTGCTCGTCCGACGCTTGAGATCAACGGCATCGGAAGCGGATGGACCGGGGTCGGGCCGAAGACGATCATTCCCGCCAGCGCGATGGCGAAGGTCAGCTGTCGGCTTGTCGGTAACCAGGATCCCCACAAGGTTTTCGATCTGATCGACGCGTACGTCACGTCTATCGCTCCGCCTTCGGTCTCGGTTCGCTGCGAGCTCATCACGACAGGTGAACCGGCTCTATTCTCGTTTGACCTTCCCGAAATGAGAGCAGGTGTTCGTGCCTACGAGCAGGGCTGGGGTGCCACCCCGGTGTTTACCCGTGGGGGAGGCTCGATTCCACTGGTTGCAGACATCGCTCGTCTGATGGGGA
>SLFF01000088.1 GCA_007124395.1 Thermomicrobiaceae bacterium
TCTGCGTATTACCTTTGGTGAGGGATTGCAGGCGATGACCGGGGAAACCGGCGCCGGGAAGTCGATCATTATCGATGCGCTTGGTGCGGTGCTCGGCTCGCGTGTTTCGGCGGATTTCGTGCGAACTGATTCCGAGAGCGCCTGGGTTGAGGCAGTCTTCGATCTGGAGCGTATCCCGCATCAGGACGGGATTCGCGAGAAATTGGATGAGCTGGGGATCGAGCATGATGACGCCTCACTGATTCTCACCCGGGACATCCGCAATTCCGGACGAAGTACCGCCCGGATCAATGGACGAACCGTTCCGGCCCGGGAGCTGGCAACGATCGGCGAATGGCTGGTCGATATTCACGGGCAGAGCGAGCATCTCTCGCTGTTGCGTCCTGCAGAGCATCTGTCGATGCTGGACAGCTATGCCGGCACGACCGCGATGCGACAGGAACTGGCCGGTCTCGTTCGCTCCTACCGCCAGACCCGACGGCGCATCGATGAGATCCGCTCCAGTGAGCGAGAACGCGCCCATCAGATCGATCTCCTGCGCTTTCAGGTCGAAGAGATCAACGGGGCGGCCTTGCAGCCCGATGAGGAAGAGACCCTCCAGCGAGAGCGTCAGGTACTGGGCAATGCCGAACGCTTGCGTGATTCCGCCTGGCAGGCCTATCGCCTGCTGGAGGGTGATAGCGACACCGGGGAAAGCATTGCTGGTGCCCTCGATAAGCTCCGGGAAGCGTCGGCGGTGCTCGATGATCTGGCCGAGGTCGACCCTGATGGCGCCGGGGAGCTGGCCAGCCAGGTTCGGGAATCACTGTTTCTGCTGGAAGAGGGAGGCCCCGCCGTCCGGAGCTACGCCGAATCGGTCGAGTCCGATCCGGCGCGTCTGGAAGCCGTCGAAGAGCGGATCGTTCAGATCCGGGAACTGCAGCGGAAGTATGGCACCACCATTCCGGAGATCCTCGACTATGCCGAGAAGGCCGACGCCGAGCTTGCCGAGCTCGATTCCAGCGAAGCGACAGTCGATCAACTCGAATCGGAGCTGGAATCGTCGCGATCCCGTATTGCCGAGCTGGCTGGAACCTTGTCCCAGCGTCGTCGCGCTGCCGCTGAATCACTCGAGACGGGCGTCGAGCAGGCGATTGCCGACCTGCATATGGGTGGGTCGGTCTTCCGGGTCGGGTTCGACCTGCTGTCAGGAGATGATGCGGTCACGATCGATCAGACGGAGCGGCCGTTCGATCACACTGGGATCGATCGTGTCGAGTTTCTGATTGCGCCGAACGCCGGACAGGAGCCACGCCCGCTGGCCCGGATTGCCTCGGGTGGTGAGACGGCTCGGCTCATGCTGGCACTGAAATCGATCCTGTCTGATGCCGACGCTACACCGACGCTGGTCTTCGATGAGGTGGACGTTGGGGTTGGCGGGCGAAGCGGCCAGGCAGTGGGCGAAAAGCTCTGGGGACTGGCCCGCAGCCATCAGGTGATCGTGATCAGTCACTTGCCGCAGATCGCCGCGTTTGCCGATCAGCATCTCAAGATCACCAAGCTGGAATCGGCCGGAAATACCGAGACGCAGATCGATCAGATTCTCGATGAAGAACGGCTGGATGAGATTGCCGCGATGCTCGACGGCGTCCCGGTTACCGATGCGTCTCGACAGAATGCGCGGGAGATGGTGAGACGGATCGATGGCTGGAAACAGGACCAGCCGACCGCCTGATTTTGCGCATAACGTGTATAATCCCGGTCTGGGACGGATAATTACCTCTCGAATGTTTTCAACACGCCGATCGAATCCGGAGGACGAACAATGCAGCCCAACATGAAGATGATGCAGCAGATGCAGGCCCGACTGGAGAAGATCCAGCAGGAGCTCGAAGAGACCGACGTCGAAGGCACCGCTGGTGGTGGAGCCGTTCGCGTGACGGTGAGCGGTCTGCGTACCGTCAAGAGCATCAAGATCGATCCGGAAGCAGTTGATCCAGAAGACATGGAAATTCTCGAGGATATGATCCTCGCCGCGATCAATGAGGCCATGAACAGCGCCGAGGCCCTCTCCCAGGAGAAGATGGGTGCCCTGACTGGCGGGATGAACATTCCCGGACTGACCTAGTTTCCCAGGCACCTGATCAAGCGGAAATGTTCCCGGCACGGCTCACAGGAGCCGTGCCGTTTTTTTGTGTCCGGGATCCGGTGACGGTTGATCTAGTCGCGGGTATCGCCAGCGAAATCCTTCAACAAACCGAGCGGGCCGGCCACCAGGCCGCCATCCACCGGCAGGATTGCTCCAGAAACCCAGGCTGCTTCGTCCGAGCCAAGATACAGGCAGGCGTAGGCGACATCTTCCGGCTGCCCGACGCGTCCCAGCGGGGTCATCTTCGCCCCACCGTTTTCCTGGCCTGGCTTCGGGGGAACACTGCCGACCAGTCCGGTCTTCACCGCTCCGGGGCAGACCGCATTGCAGCGCACACCGAACTTCCCGTAGCGGGCGGCCATGTTCCGCGTGAGATTGATCAATCCGGCCTTGGCGGCACTGTAGCCCTCTTCGCCGGTGGCCGTCATCCCGCGCACCGACGAGATGTTGATGATCGATCCTGACCCCTGCTCGATCATGTGCGGAAGCACCGCGCGAGAACCGTAGAACGGTGCGGTCAGAATCAGATCCAGACTCGCCTGCCAGTTTTCATCGGTGATATAGCGGACATCCTGCTGGAACGACAGTCCTGCATTGTTCATCAGCACGTCGACTTTGCCGAACGCCTCGATCGTGCGGGCAACCATGTCGTTGACCGCGCTGGAATCGGTCACATCGACCGTCAGCGCCAGCGCCTTGCCTCCGCTGGAGTTGATCGCCTCGGCCACCTGTTCGGCACGATCGGCGTAGAGCTCGGCGATGACTACCGAGGCGCCTTCCCGGGCGTAAATCTCCGCGGTCGCCTTGCCGATACCGGAACCTGCGCCGGTGATCAGGGCAACCTTTCCCTCCATGCGCATCAGCACGCTCCTGTCTTTTCATTTTCGGATGATGGTTCTCACCGTTTCGGGAATCGTAGAGGCACTATACCGCAGGGGGTCGCAGTATGGCGCCGGTGCTGCATGGTCAGGAGCGATACACCGGCTGACCGGTCTGAATCAGCGTCTCGAGAAGATCCGCTGCGGTCGTCACGCCGTCCATCGACGTGAATTCCTGCGAGAGGTGTCGGGCTCGCTCCCGGAAGCCGGGGTTCTGGAGAATATGCGTAGTGGCGCGTCCTACTGCCTCGGCGCCCGGAGTCTGGGTCTTAAGGTCGATACCCACGCCGGTCCAGGCAACGCGAGCATTGACCTCCAGCTTGTCTTCGGTTGCCCCGGCGACGATCATCGGCACCCCGTGTTTCAGCGCTTGCTGGACTCCGTTGTATCCACCGTTGGTGATCATCACGTCCACATGAGGCAGGAGATGCTCGAACGGAACGAACGATTCCAGGCGCACGTTGGAGGGAAGACCCTGCTTTGCGGTGACGGTTTCCACTGGCGCGCCTCCGGTGGTGGCGATAACCAGCGCATCGAGTGATCCGAGTGCGGTGATCGCTGGACGCAGGAGTTGATCCGGATTGGTGCTGAGCGTTCCCTGCGTGATCAGAATCACCGGACGATCCGAATCCAGCTCTGGCCACCATTCGGGCGGGTCGAACGTGTCGAGCGGACCAGTGGCGATTGTTGGGCCGGTGAAGTGAAATTGCTCCGGCAGATCGGCCCGGGGATACTCCAGCCCCGGAATCGAGCCCTGCAGATACAGGTATGGAGACAGCGCCCGGTCCCAGAACACTTCCCCGGTTGGTTGAAGCCCGACACGTTGACGCAATCGATCAACATATCGTGTGGTACGCCGGTAGAGCAGCCGTTTGCCGATCTGCTGCTGGGCCGCTACGCGGAATCGACCGGTCTGCGTGGCCGCTGGCGGAGATCCCAGCCCGAATGGGGGCATATCCCGCCCACTGAGATTGACGGTGAATGGATTGAACGTCGCCCAGCGCGGGCCGCCGAGCTCGTGAACCCAGCGGTGAGCCAGGAATGCAGAATCCGCCAGGATCAGATCGACCGGCTCGAATCGCAGGTCTTTCTCGAGATCCAGCGTCTGGCCGACGGCCTCTGCCGCGAAGATGTGCCTGATATCGAAGAGCAGGCTGTTGATCCCCGTGGCGCTATCTCTCCGGGGGAATTGCTCGCTGATCGGTTGCAGGCTGAAGTCATGGGCGAATCGAGGCGGGACGAACTGTGCGCCGGTCGCTTCGATCCGGTCACGGTAGGCAGCGCCGGTATACCAGCGCACCGTGTGGCCACGTTGAGTCAGCTCTCGGACCACCGGCACCATCGGCACGATGTGCCCCA
>SLFF01000259.1 GCA_007124395.1 Thermomicrobiaceae bacterium
CTGCCAATGAGGCGACCGAGGACGATGATGATGCACTGGAAGTTGGCTCCGGAGTCGTAGTGGCGATGGACCCTCGCAACGGCGAGATACTGGCTATGGTCAGTCTCCCGAACTACGACAATCAGAAGTTCGTCGGAGGGATTTCCCAGTCTGAATACGATGAGATGGTGGAGAATCCGTTCAATCCGCTGATCAACAAGGCGATCAGCGAATCCTATCCGCCTGGCTCGACGATCAAGCCGATGATGAGCTGTATCGGTCTCGAAGAAGAAGTGATCGACACCGGGACTCAGTATCGTTGTGCCGGAATGATCGACGTTCCAACCGTTGGCTATGAAAGTGAGCACAATTCCTACGTCTGCTGGTTCCGTGAAGGGCACGGACTGCTGAACGTGGAGCAGGCGATTGCCGAGTCGTGCAACATTTTCTTCTACAACGTCGGCGCACCGCATCAGCGTCCGGCCGGAGCCGACGAGGCGCTTCACTACTTCATCCCCGGCGATACGACCCCGTACTATTTCGAGGGTCTGGGGATCGATCTGATCCACGATTATCTTCGGGAACAGTTCGGGTTCGGGGAGTCGACTGGTATCGAACTCGCCAACGAGACGCCTGGGGTGGTGCCAAGCCCCGAGTGGCTCTTCCAGTCTCCATTGTGGGAGTACTGGTCCGTGGGTGACACGATCAATGTTTCGATTGGCCAGGGACATCTGCTGTCCAATCCGCTGCAACTGACCAACGCCGTGTGTGCGATCGCCAACGGGGGAACGCTCTACCGGCCACGTCTCGTCCGCGGGTTCGGCACCGGCAACGGCGAAGGCTTCGAAGAGGCCGATCCCGAGATCCTGCATGAGCTGGAGATCAGTCCCGAGAACATCGAGATCGTTCGGCAGGGTATGCTCCGAACGGTCACCGAGGGAACAGCCTGGGATCGGTTCCCGCGAACAGGGGATGATATCCCGATTGCCGGAAAGACCGGCACGGCCGACTTTGGTGTCGCTTTTGAAGGCAGCTACAGCACCCAGCACGCATCATTCTGTGCCTTTGCCCCATTCGATGATCCAGAGATCGCGATTACCGTGTTGCTGCCGGGTGGTGGTGAAGGTTCGACCTTTGCCGTGCCGATCGCTGACGCGGTACTGGCGGCGTTCTTCGGACGGGAACCAATGGAGCCGGAAGAAGACGACGATTCCGACGAGAATGATGATGAGCTCGATGATCCGGATCCCGATGACGAGTCATCGCCTGATCAGGATGACGAACAGGATTCGGACGAGACCACCTGAGGTGTTCTGACCCTGGGTAGACGAGAGGGTATGGGTGCCTGTGGCCGAGGATAGTCCGCTTTCCAGCCGATCGAACGTCCGCATTCGAGGGACGCGCGAAGGGCTTGTCATCATACTTCCGGAAGATGTTCCGGCTCTGGATCTGGTTCAGAATCTGCAGGACGATATCGATCGGTCGGGAAATTTCTTCCATCAGGGCGAACTGATCATCGACTTCGGGAAGCGCCCACCAGATCTTGAGGAAATCAGCGCCTTCGATGCGGTTCTGCGGGAGCGAGGGATCCGGCTCAAGACGGTGACGGCGGGAACGGTGCAACATCGTGACACGCTTCAACGCTGGGGATTTCGGCAACCACGACCGCGACTTGGAGACCCCAGACACTTCCCGACAAGCGAGTAACTGATCGGAAGAGGAGTGCCCGTGTTTACTGGTCTATCACGGCTGGAGCTTCACCATGTCGGCATCATCGTGAGAGATCTGGATTCGGCGATCGTGCGCTACCGGCAACTCGGTTTTCCGGAACCGCATCGATCCCGGATCGAAGATCAGCAAGTGGAGCTGGCCACGTTCGAAGCCGGTACCGGGTTTGTGGAGATGGTTTCTCCGATCGTTGAAGAGGGCGGCCTGGCCCGGTACCTTGACTCACGAGGTGAATCCGTTCACCATGTTGCCTATCGGGTCGATGATATACGCGCAGAACTAGCGCGGCTGGCTGACGAAGGATTCGAGTTGATCGATCCGGAGCCCCGCCGGGGAGCGCATGACTGGCTGGTAGCCTTTGTTCATCCCCGTTCGTGTCATGGTGTGCTGACAGAACTGGTCCAGCCGTCCGAATAAGGGAGTACCGTTCTCATGGCAGGCGATGATACAAAGCCGGTCTACTCAGATTCCGGCATCGAGATTCACCCGGTCTATCGCGATACCGGTCGGGATCCAGAGCCTGATCCAGGAGCTTTTCCCTATACTCGTGGTATCTATCCGACAATGTATCGTAGGCGCCGCTGGACGATGCGCCAGTACGCCGGGTTTTCCTCGGCCGAGGCGACGAACCAGCGATTCAGACTCCTGCTGGAGCGCGGCCAGACCGGGTTGAGCGTGGCCTTCGATCTGCCAACCCAGCTCGGGATGGATTCGGACGATCCGCAGGCTCAGGCAGAGGTTGGCCGGGTCGGGGTGGCGATCAGCACGCTCGATGATATGCGTCGCCTGCTCGACGGGATCGACCTGTCGAAAGTTTCCACCTCGATGACGATCAACGCGCCAGCTTCCCTGTTGATGCTCATGTATCAGATCGTCGCCGAAGAGCGAGGCGTCGATAGCAGGACGCTGGGCGGCACCGTCCAGAATGACATTCTCAAGGAGTACGCGGCTCGCGGAACGTTTATCTTTCCCCCACGGCCATCGATGCGACTCATTACCGATACGTTTGCCTATTGCCAGGATCACTTGCCGCACTGGAACACCATCAGCATCAGCGGATACCACATTCGCGAGGCGGGCTCGACCGCCGCGCAGGAGATCGGGTTCACGCTGTCGAATGGGATCGCCTATGTTCGCGCGGCAATGGAAGCCGGGCTGAATGTAGACCAGTTCGCACCCCAACTCAGCTTCTTCTTCAACGCACATAGCAATTTCTTCGAAGAGATCGCCAAGTACCGGGCGGCCCGTCGAATGTGGGCGACAGTGATGCGGGACTGGTTCGGTGCCAGCAGTGCGAAATCGATGACGATGCGATTTCATGCCCAGACGGCCGGCAGTTCTCTGACCGCTCAGCAGCCGTTGAACAACGTGGTCCGGGTTGCCTATCAGGCGATGGCCGCAGTACTCGGCGGCACGCAGAGCCTGCACACCAACGGCTACGATGAGGCGCTGGCACTTCCCACCGAGGAGTCCGCAACTTTGGCGCTGCGGACACAGCAGATTCTCTCGGCCGAGACCGGTGTAGCTGAAGTTGCCGATCCGCTTGCAGGGTCGTATTTCATCGAGGAATTGACTGATCAACTGGAAGCGGCTGCCTGGACGATCATCAACGAGGTCGAGGAGTACGGCGGGGCGGTGGTTGCCACTGAGCGCGGATTCATTCAGGATGCCATTGCTGATAGCGCCTACATCTGGGAACAGAAACTGAATGCTGGCGAGCAGGTGGTGATCGGCGTCAATAAGTATCAGACCGATGATGAGGGCCAGATCCAGCTGCATCACATCGATGATGAGATCGTTCGACATCAAATCGAACGGGTGAAAGAGTATCGCGCACAGAGAGACAACGACGCGGTCGAGCGAATGCTCGATCGGATCGAACAGGCAGCCCGCGGGGATCAGAATCTTCTGCCGGTGATGAAGGAAGCCTTGCAGGCAGGTGCCACGGTCGGCGATATCTGTGGACGATTGCGGGAGCTCTGGGGTCGGTATCGACCAGCGGTGTAGCATAGCGGCGACAGTAAACGGGGCGACAGGGGAAACGGGAGGCCGATGTCCGGCGAGTCTGACATGAGACAACAACAGCTCAGCGAGGTGCGCCTAGCCATGGACGCCCAGGAGGCGAAGGCGAAAGAGCGGCAGCATGCTCGCGGAAAGCTGACCGCCCGTGAACGTGTGGAGCAGCTGCTCGATCCGGGGTCTTTCGTGGAGCTGGATGCGTTCGTCCGGCACCGATCCACCTCACTCGGTATGGAGCGCAATCGTCCCTATGGGGATGGTGTGGTGACCGGGCATGGGACCATCGACGGGCGAACTGTGGCGGTCTTTTCCCACGATTTTTCTGTGCTCGGTGGCAGCCTCGGGGAAGCGTTTGCCGAGAAGATGTGCAAGGTCATGGATCTGGCGTTGAATATCGGCTGCCCGGTGATCGGGATCAACGATTCCGCCGGTGCCCGGATTCAGGAGGGCGTCGAGGGTCTGGCCGGTTACGGAGAGGTCTTCTATCGAAACGTGCAGGCTTCCGGAGTGGTGCCGCAGATCTCCGTGATCGCCGGTCCATGTGCCGGTGGCGCAGTCTACTCTCCAGCCATGACTGACTTCATCTTCATGGTCAAGGGCATATCGCAGATGTTCATCACCGGCCCGGATGTCATC
>SLFF01000023.1 GCA_007124395.1 Thermomicrobiaceae bacterium
CGGCCATCAGATCCTGCAACCAGGTGATCAGGTGGGGATCGGTGAGTGTCCAGAGCCGGTGGACACCTTCTTCGATGTCGTGCCCGGAGAGATCAGGTGGGCGGGCGTGGACCAGATCAGCCAGAATCACCCCGAGCCAGCCACTGTCCCGAATCAGCGTGAAGATCGGGGAGATGCTGAGACGCAACTGCCGGAGTAGATCGACGCGGAAACGCAGGTTCCCGGGAATCGTGCCCTCGTGCGGGCGAAATCCGGTGGATGCTGATTCCTCCAGGCTGGCCGCGGCGAAGAGCCCGAGCCGTCGGTGGTAGATACCGTCCTGCCGATAGCGATGTTCATGCACGAAGAAAGCCGGCTGCTCCGGTTTTATCAGCAACCCGTCGGCGATCCAGCGCTCGAAGACCGATGCCCGGACCTGATCCACTTGCGCCCAGTTGCCTGCTTCAGGATCGCCGAGTTCGAGTCGCAACGAGTGGTAGGGGTGTTGCTCGATCAGCCGGGCGGCCTCTTCGAGATTCGGCAGGTCCTGCGGTGGACCAATCACCGGACTGAGCCCGAAGGTCCGCTGTGGATCATAGTGGACGCCGCAGAACGGCTCGATCTTCGGCACGAAATGCTACTCCCGAACAGTAAGACGGGAGGGGACGATGCCCCTCCCTGATCGCGCGAGAACAATCTCCGGCGTTCTACCAGCCGATCGCGTAGGCCTCGGCTCTTGCGTCTGCGCCGGCGGTGCGAGTACCGGTCTCGTGATCGACCACGATGGTGCAGACATTCCCCGTTGAGCGGGTCCAGTCTGGCCAGCGCTCGATCTTGTGACCCCGCTTTTCGAGTTCTTCGATGACCGACGCATCGATCCGTGTCTCGATCTGGCGCAACCCCGGCCAGTAGGTGTGCGGGGCGAACGAATCCGGATGATTGAAGGTGCCGATACGTGGCTCTTCGATCGCTTGCTGCGGATCCATCTCGAACTCCACGATGTTCAGGAACACCTGAACCATCGATTGCACCTGCATGTCGCCACCCGGCGTGCCGAACGGCATATACAGTTTGCCGTCCTTGAAGGCCATCGCCGGGTTCGGCGTCAGTCGTGGCCGTTTGCCGGGCTGGAGCGACGATGGATGGTCCGGATCGATCCGGCTCTGGTTACCCCGTCCGGATGCGATCAGCCCGAGTCCGGGAATGACTGGCGATCCAGCTACCGGATCGCTGGGGGTGGCCGAGAAGGCGTTGCCCTCGGCGTCCACGGCACAGACGTAACTGGTGTCCGGGTACGTCTCATCGCTCATGCTGCCGATCGGCCCACTGCCACCCCGAACGGCGCCCACTGCGCTCAACTGGCCCGGTGCGGGCATCTCGTCGAACGTGGTGTTCGGGTCGATCCGGCGACGCTGCTCAGCCGCATAGGCCTCGGAGAGGAGCTCATCCAGCGGCACATCGAAGAACTTCGGATCGGCATAGTAGGCTTCGCGATCGGCGAAGACCAGATCCAGTGCCTGCACCAGCGTGGACAGATAGTCCACCGAGTTGTGCCCCATGCTCTTGAGATCGATACCTTCGAGAATCTTCAGCGTCTGCAGGTTCATCGGCCCCTGAGACCAGGGACCAGTTGCATAGACGTTGATGCCCTTGTAATTGATCGACGGTGGCGTCTCGACATCGGATGCGAACCCGGCCAGGTCCTCTTCGGTGATGAAGCCGCCCTGCTCGGTGATGAAGGCCGCGATCTCGCGGGCAATATCACCCTTGTAGAACTCATCCCGGGCCGCCTCGACACCGGCTCGCCGGCCGTTGCTGGATTCCCGCTTTTCGGCGTCCACCATGCGACGGAAGGTTCGGCCGAGATCCTTCTGGTAGAAGATCTCGCCAACTTCTGGCACCCGGCCGCCCGGCAGGAACACCTCGGCACTGCTCGGGAAACACTCGATGTTCGGGCGATGCTTGTTCAGATTGCGGTGGAGCGATGGATACATCTGGAAACCCTGCTCGCAGAGCTCGATCGCCGGGGTGATGACTGTCTCGAACGAGAGACTGCCGTACCGGGCGAGCGATGTCAGCCAGGCATCGGCTGCCGCTGGCATGACCGATCGTCGGGCTCCGTTTGGAATAACGCCGCCTTCTTCGCGCTGGTAGACCTCCAGGTTGGCGTCTTTGCCCCAGTAGCCAAGTCCACTGATCGAGCGGAGTTCGTCCGACTCCTTGTGGTAGACAATGGTTGGCGCAACGCCTCCGAAGCTGGTCAGGTCGGGAAGCAGGACGTTGAGACAGATCCCCGCAGCGACACCGGCGTCGATGGCATTGCCACCGAGGTTGAACATCCGGTGTCCGGCAGCCGTTGCCAGAAAATGGCCGCTACACAGAGCGTAATGGCGTGCCTGAACGGGTGGGCGATGTGACGTGCGTGGAACGGGAGCGCTATAACCCGGCATGCGTGCCTCCTTCAGAGCTGTAATGCGACATGTTCCGGCATTGTAGACCGAATCGGTCGATCTCGCGAACCGGAACATCGTCGCACTGTGCGCTGGGGTCTACCTGGAAGCGTGCAAGGCGGTGAGCTGTTCCAGGTTGGCTTCATCATCGTGCTCGGCACCAAGCAGGACCAGGAGCAGCGCTTCCGGTTTCGGCTCGGTCTCTTCGATCGCCTCTTCCGGGTTCGGAATGTAGCGTTCGTCGCCCCAGGTTTCGGATTCACCCGGCTTGAATGTTTCGCACAGCCAGGTGCGGGCGGCGATGGCGTTGCTGCCGAGTTTGCGGCGGGCACGCTCTTCGTAGCGATCGATAACGCCGCCTGCGTGGAGCACATACACCGCAACCACTCGACGCCCCTGGTGACGTCCCCGTCGGATGATCTTTTCCCCGTCGGCCACTTCGAGCTCTTCGGCCGGGACACCCCGACCAGACTTCAGCAGATATCTCACAGCGTCTCCTTCTCGATCTGTCATCTGAACCAGCGCGATTGAACAGTGAGCAGGATTGCAGAGCAGTAGTGACGCGCTGTCGGCTATCAGTGTACTACGCGTACGCGCCTGACTCGTGATGTTGGAGCGCCTGGAGGTGAGCTAATCAGCGTGACGCGAGCGAGGTGTTATGAGACTGGTTGCTTCGGTAAAGCTCTAGCTGCGGAGACAAGGACTGCCGCAGACATCGGGGATGATGCCTGCGGCAGCAACGACAGAGGATCAAGTTCCGGGAGTTCGTCCGTGGATATACACTGTTGTGCCGACGGGCGCCCAGTTGTAGATCCAGCCCGCGTTTGCGGTCGGCAGATTGACGCAGCCCGCACTCTGCGGCGTGCCAAAGTTCTGATGCCAGTAGGTTCCGTGGATCGCATATCCACGATCGTAGTACATGATGTACGGAACGTTAGTCAGACTGTAAGAGCCGCGATCCGGTGTCCATCCAGCCATGTCTCCGTAGCGTAGATGCATGTAGGTCCGGAAGGTGCCGGTCAGCGTTGGGACGGCTGGTCTTCCGGTTGCGGCAGTTGACGTAAAGACCACGCGATTGTATTCCCACGCTCTCACCCGCTGGTTGGTCAGGTCAACCTGGATCCACTTGGCCAGATGTGTTGGCGCCCCGGCTGGTGCCTGCACTGCCGGCGGAGCCGGTGGTGGTGGCGCAGGGGTATACCACAGATTCGGATGATAATTGTCTACACCACTGATTCGATCAACTGGCGATGTATCGACGCCAGTATCGCGGGCTGCCTGTCGGCCGAGATGTCCGAGAAGGATCTCGTAAGGCGTTCCCCGGTGTTCCGGGTGCCACTCGAAACGGGCACGCTCGAAATACTGGACCGTCCGGTCATTTTCCGTGAATTCTTCAGTTATCGGATATCCGAAGATCCGGAGAGCACCGTTCTGTTCCCAGTAAGTCTTGAACCCATGACTGAGCCGGTGACCAGTGGGCTCGAAGAATCGGGTATTGGTATCGTCCGACGCGGATACGCGCTGAAATGGCTGCTCATCCCGACGATGACTGGTTTGATCGGCTCCCAGCCTGCGCAGCAGAATTCGCCATTCAGCAGCATTGTCCGGGTGATGCTCGAAGACTGCGCGCTCGAAGTACTGAACAGTTCGTCCGTCCTCGGTTATCTCCTCAGTGAGCGGATAACCGAAGCGAAAGATTCCGCCATTGTTGCGCCAGTAATCGAGGAAATCGTTACCCAGGTGGTGACCGGTCTGAGGAAAGTAGACCTTATCCGGTCCCACCTCTGACTGGAATGCCATCTCCGGAATACTTTCCAGTTCACACGGGCCTTCAGCTGTTGGCTCAGGTGCCACCGGAACAGGCTCGCTGGCAAACACCGGTATCGCGGACCCGGATAGCAGGACGAGCGTAAGAAAAAGCGAAAAAAC
>SLFF01000132.1 GCA_007124395.1 Thermomicrobiaceae bacterium
CTTCGAACAGCACGTTGGCCATCTGTCGTGGTGAGTTGATGTTGAACGTCTCCCCAGCGTGGCCATAGATCTCTTTTTCGAGCTCGCCAATCTCACCGGTGAGCTGCTTCGAGACGGTCTGAAGCAGTTCGACATCGAGCGCAATCCCAGTCTTTTCCATCTCAATCAACACGTCGATAAGCGGCATCTCGATGTCGTAGAAGAGGTCAGACTGCTTCTGTTGCTCCAGTTCCGGATCGAGCAGGCTCTTGAGCTGCCAGGTTGATTCGACATCGGCACAGGCATAATCGCCAGCTTCGGCCATGTCGGTGAGATCCATCGTGATCTGGTTCTTGCCCTTCCCGATAAGCGAAGTGATCTCCTGCATCTCGATGCCAAGCCGGGTGAAGGCGAGCTCTTTCAGCCCGAGGGAGTTCTCTCCCAGAATGTAAGCCGCGATCATGGTGTCAAAGGTGAAGCGGGGCAGCGAATAGCCGTGCCGCTCCAGCACTACGGCGTCGTACTTGGCGTTGTGGGCGTAGAGCTTCGTGTCGTCATGCTCCAGAATCGGCGCGAGGACCTTGTGCACGGCGGAGGCGTCCAGCTGCTTGCGGCCGTTGCTGGAATGACCCACCGGGATGTAGAAGCTCGCGGTCGGGCCGGTTGCCACGGCAATGCCTACCAGACGGGCCGACGAAGCCTTCGTCGAGTCCGTTTCCACGTCTACGGCGAGCGCATCAGCCGTCTTTGCCGATTCGATGAACTCTTCGAGTTCCCGCTCACTTGTGACGATCGTCCGGACACTCTCTTCTTTCGGTGTCTCTGGCTGTGCCTTAACAACGTCCGGAAGCCGCTCCAGCAATGTTCGGAACTCCAGCTCGCGAAACACCCGAACGACTTCATCACGATCGAAATCAGTGACCACACAACGATCCAGGTCGAGATCGAGCTCGACATCTCTGACGATGGTGGCCAGTTCCCGTCCCTGTATTGCGATCTCGAAGTTCTCTCTCAGGGAGTTCTGCGCCCGGGGTGGCTTGACGTCGTCCAGATTGTCCCGCAGTGTCTCCAGATCCGGGTACGTCTCCATCAGGTTCTTGGCGGTTTTCTCGCCGACACCCGGGACGCCGGGGATATTGTCCGACGTATCACCCACCAGTGCCTTGAACTCGGGGATTCTCTCTGGGACGAAGCCGTAGCGTTCGATGACTCGATCTCGATCGAAGAGACGGAAGTCGCTGAACCTGGGACGTCCAGGCAGAAGAATCTTGGCCTTGCCATCGGCGAGTTGCAGCAGATCACTATCGCCGGTGACGATCAGGACCTCTTCGCAGCTTTCCCCGGCCATTCGGGCAATCGTGCCAATAACGTCATCAGCCTCGAACCCGTCTTTGGTGTAGACCGGAATGTTCATCGCCTCGAGCACGGTGTACATACGATCGATCTGGGTGCGGAGATCGTCTGGCATCGGGGCTCGATGCGCCTTGTACTCTTCGAACGCTTCGTGTCGGAACGTCTTGCCGACATCGAAGCTGACGATGATGTAGTCGGGTGCATGATCTCTAATCGCGTCCAGAAGCATGGAGGTGAAACCGAAGACTGCGTTGGTCGGCTCTCCGCTGGCCGTCGCCATGCTCTCGGGCATTGCATGGTAGGCGCGATAGGCGAGGCCGTGCCCGTCTACAAGCATCAGCGTCTTCCCGGTTGTTGTCGATGCATCGGGCATCGGCGAGCTCCTTTCCTGAATCAGTCACTGATTATAGAGCCAAGACATCTCGCGTGGGTCTGATGTGAAGTGGCGACTGCCCTGTGTCCGTCTCACCGGCGGTCCTGGAATGCGTTTCCAACCAGGCTGGTTGATATAATGCAAGTGGTACGAAATTCCAGCACAGATAATCGGGACGCTGAGTTCATCGGCGAATCAGACAAAGCAAAGTCTCTCAATCTCCGGTTGCTCGTGATGGAAGTACTGCCGACAAGAGATGTTCCGGGATTCCGTTTGCGCTGACATCCTGTCTGTATTCCGGTTCCAGCCGGGCGGAACACCGTATTCGTGCAAGAGGGGAGCGGTATGGAAGCCGTCCAGTCACTGTCGGAACGTATGGTCGAGAATGTTGAACGCGTCATCGTAGGTAAACGCCGCGAGGTTCAGCTGGTAATGGTGGCGCTCCTCTGTCGAGGTCACGTACTGGTTGAAGACGTCCCGGGCGTCGGAAAGACGGTCCTTGCCAAAGCGATCGCCAGGAGTGTCGGGTGCAGTTTCAAGCGTATTCAGTTCACACCCGACCTTCTTCCAAGCGACGTCACCGGCGTCAGCGTTTATAACCAGAAAAACGGCGAGTTCGAGTTTCGCGCCGGACCTGTGGTTGCGCAGATCGTCCTTGCAGACGAAATCAACCGGGCAACACCAAAGACACAGTCTTCCCTGCTCGAAGCAATGGAAGAGGCCCAGATCACGGTCGACGGCGTGAGCTATGCGCTGCCTGATCCGTTCGTTGTTCTGGCCACTGAGAACCCGATCGAGTACGAAGGGACGTTTCCGCTGCCGGAAGCGCAGCTGGACCGTTTTTTGATTCGTTTGTCCCTGGGCTACCCAACTCACCAGGGTGAAGTTGAGATTCTGCAGCGACAGCACACTATGCACCCGCTGGACAGGCTGGAGCAAGTGATTTCCGTTGAGGATCTGATCGAAGCCCAGAAACAGGCGAAGGATGTCCACGTCGATGACTCGCTCAAGGAGTACATCGTCTCCGTTACCGAAGCAACGCGGCAGCACGATGATGTGTATCTTGGAGCCGGCCCGCGTGGATCACTGGCTCTCTACAACACTACTCGTGCCTGGGCAGCAATGCACGGCCGCGACTACGTGATTCCCGACGACATCAAGGAACTGGCAGAGGCAGCGCTCTCGCATCGCATTATTGTCAGCCCGTCTGCACGGATGAAGAACGTTGATAGCCGGATCGTCGTTCGTGAGATCCTGGCCTCGATTCCGATTCCGGGTGCGCAATCGCCACGATCCGATGGCGCGCGCCAACCTGCACGTGGCTGGAGGGAAATCGGCCAGAGATCGTGAATTGGCTCAAACTCCTTGCACTGATTATCGGAATACTGATTCTCTCCGAGATCAACACCTGGAGTGTGCTCGATAATCTTTTCTTCGTCCTTACCGGGTTGCTGGTCGTCAGCTTTGTCTGGAGTAGATTCAGCTTGCGCGGACTGCAGGTAACCCGGGAAACGAAATCGAACCGGGCACAAGTGGGGCAGGCGCTCGAAGAACGGGTTCGAATCAGAAACGCGAGCCGATTCCCGAAGTTATGGGTCGAAGCGATCGACCATTCCGATATGCCCGGGCATCAGATCAGCCGCGTGGTCAACCTTGGCCCGCAGGATGCCAACCGCTGGAAAGTGGAAACCTGGTGTTCTCGTCGCGGACGTTTCCAGATTGGCCCGATGTCACTCCGTTCGGGAGATCCATTCGGGCTTTTTCCGATTGAAGAGATCGTTCCGGATGTCAAGGAATTGATCGTGTATCCGGCAGTGATCGACCTTACCGGGTTCCGACTCCCGGTTGGAGATCTTCCCGGGGGAAACGCAACCCAGCGCAGAACCCAGTTTCTGACTCCGAACGCGTCTGGCGTCCGGCAGTATCTGCCCGGAGATAGCTTCAATCGCATCTCGTGGAAGTCGACGGCGAGAACCGGCCAGTTGATGGTTAAAGAGTTCGAACTCGATCCGACATCTGACGTCTGGATCGTTGTGGATATGGACATGCGACACCACGTGAGTGCCAATATTCCGCAGACGATGCAGGCACGTTCGATGATCAACAATCCGGGCGGTGCGTTGCCGGTGGAGTTCTGGCTCGATTCGACCACCGAGTACTCGGTGACGATCGCCTCGTCGCTGGCCAATCACTTCCTGGAGCAGACCCGTAATGTGGGCATGATCTACAACAACGCTCACCACGATATAGTCCCGGCTGATCGAGGGCCGCGTCAAATGACGAAGATTCTTGAGCAGCTAGCCGTCATGCAGGCTGATGGTCACTCTCCGCTCGCCGAACGCCTGCTGACGGAATCGGCGCGGTTCGACCGGAATAGCACGGTCGTGATCATTTCACCGTCGACGGATGAACGCTGGGTTCAGTCCGTCATGCAGCTGGTAGTGAGAGGCGTTCGCTGCGTGGCCATCACCATCGAACCGAGCACGTTCGACGGCTCAGCTAGTAGCCTTATGGTGGTCAGTGAACTGGCAGCGACTGGCGTGCCGACCTATCTTGTGAAGCATGGCGACGATATCAACAACGCGCTTGCCAGTCAGGGTCCAGCGTATCAGTCCCGTGCAGTCTGAACAGCTGCCCCGAACAAGTCGATTAC
>SLFF01000270.1 GCA_007124395.1 Thermomicrobiaceae bacterium
CCTTGCCGAACGTCGTGTCCTCGCCGACCTGTGTCGCCCGGATCTGGAGACTCCCGAGCTGGGCGAAGGTTGCCGCGAAGACCTGATCACCAGTGGCCCGCTCGACGGGCATCGATTCACCAGTGATCGAGGCCTGATTGATCGTCGCCTGGCCACTGAGAATGTCGCCATCGACCGGGATCTGGTCTCCGGGTCGGACGAGAACAGTATCTCCCGGCTGAATCTCTGAGACCGGCATAAGGGTCTCTTCGCCGTTCCGGATCACGCGGCCAACCTGTGGAGCCATCTCGGTCAGGTCACGAACCGCCTGTCGGGCTCGAGTAGCGGTAAAACCCTCGACCCAGGTGGCGATTCGCATGAAGAAGACGATGATCAATGCGGTCGCCCATTGCCCGACGACGATTGCGGCGATCATACCGACGGTCATCAGCGTATGAGCCAGGATCTGCCGGTTGAGCAGTGCCCGGACAACATTCCTGAAGATCGGGAAGCCACCGGCGAAGATCAATCCGAGCCAGATTGGCCAGGGAACCGTTTCGGTGATCTGATCCAGAAATCCGAGCGCTTCTCCGATGACGACGACGAAGAGAATGACACCGAAGACCAGCACCAGCCCGATCAGCAGTTGCCGGGAGAGCCCGGCGCCGGGTTCCCGACCGTCTTCGACCGCATCTTCTGGGCCGGGTTCGTAACCGGATCGTCGGATTGCTGCGTGAGCGTTCTCCATGGTGAATACGGTGGGGTCGGCTTCGACGATCGCCTTCTCGGACGTGAGAAGAACGTCCACGAGGGTGACACCCGGAACCCGGGCGACTTCGCTCCGCACGTGTTCGGCACACTCCTGGCAATCCATTCCGCGCACCGGGATGTCGTATCGCTGAACACTCATTCTGGCATCTCGTTCGGAAGTGGTCGATAGTTGGTGCATTCGTAGATACCGCGGGCGTTTTCCGCGAGGATGTCACCGGCCAGCTCCAGAAGCGTGGAGATTCGCTCGTCAGCCAGTTGATAGTAGACGGAGCGCCCGCGTTTCTCCCGGGAGACCAGCCCGCAACCGAGCAGGCAGTTCAGGTGATTCGAGGTGTTCGGCTGGCTCAGTCCGGTCTGAAGCACGATCTCCCCGACACTTCGCGGTTCATCCCTCAGCGCCTGCAGGATCGACAGTCTGGACTGATCGGAGAATCCGCTGAACAGCTTCGCCTGCAGCGCCAGCGCGTCCGGTATGGTCTTGATCGACACAGGCACCTCCTACACATCAATACATCATTATCCAATGATAGATGAACCGGGCGCACTGTCAAGCGTGATCACCTCACGATTTCACTGAGGTGGGATTGTTTCGACGTGCTTGGACTCGTTTACAGAATCATTGAGTGGCTGGTAGATCGGGCAGCGGAGCCTGCGCTGAGCGAACCCGAATGTGTCGCCGGTCTACCGGTCAACGCCAGTGAGGACCAGTCCAGGCTCAGCGTGTCGACATTTGGGGCGACCACGAGGAATCAGCTCGTGACTGGACCCCAGTGGTCGGCCAGCATATGCCAGTGACTGGCGGTTTCACCAGAGGTCGAGCAGCACCGCTTGCCCTTCGAACGCCAAGCCTCCAGTGCCGCCTGTCGGTACTCCGCTGGATGTGATCGATCGATCCATCGCTCGTAGGCCGCACACCAGCGCATCATCCTCACCGTGAGGTCGATTACCGTCCGGTCTGATTCAGGCTCTGCGGGATTGCCGAGGTCGCTGGTTCGATGGGCACGAACCGGAAGCTCCGTCATCGGATAGTACCTGGGACGAAATCCGGAGCGATCCACGAGAATCGCTCCAGCGGTGGAATCGATCATCATCACCCCGAACGCCCAGAGGGCAATACTGTTCGGGCGGGTGTTCAGCGAGTAGTAGCTGGACCGGCGACCTTCGTCACAGCGTGTCCGCTGGAATCCGAATTCGATCAGCTGATTGCCGCGCTCGCACCGGACATCCCAGCCCCAGCACCAGAGCTGCTGATCGAACAGTGTTGCGGCAAACGTCCCAACGTTCGAGGTGGAGAGTTCGATCAGCTTCGATCGTTCGGATACAGACACGATGTGGAGGCTCCCTCGTGTGGCTCGATCGAGACGCAGCCCGGGATGGCCGAACGATCGAGCGTTGATGATCAACTGGCTGGGCACCGGGCATCGATGCCGACCAGCTGAGAGGGTAGCGATCACTGGAGAACCGGGATGTGAGATCTGATTCAGAAGCGGAGTGCGAAATGCGACCAGAGGGTGTGCCCCGGTGAACTCACTGCGTCAGGTGAACCAGTACTCGACATCGGCCAGATCTCCGTTGGAGTCGAGTAGGGTCTGCAGGGCGGTGATCAACCGTCCGGTCGTCTCCGGGTCATGTGATGGGAACCTTCGATTGCTGATCAACACGAGACCGGCGTGAGGCTCATTCTGCCTGGGTTTATCGCTGGGTATGGGCGCACGCGGAAATCCTGAACGTTTCTGGTGACAATAACGCGTGAATCACCCTGTGCGTGGAAGAAGATTTCGTCGTCTGGGCGTTTTCGCAGTGTTGGCGTTTCCATGACGGCTTTTGCGTCGTCGCCCCGATCTCGTAATTCGATGGCGATTCGGAGCGAGAGCATCTCATCCAGCAACAGCCTCATATTGCGAGAATCCTTTGCTGTTCCTCCCGCGAACCCTCCATCCGGGGTTCCTGCTGTTCGACGCCCTCGATCCCGCTGGCGGGCTACATCTGGTTGGCGAGGAAGACAAATCTAATCGATACGTGCTCCGTCTGGCGCGGGCGGCTTGTTCTCGCGGTCGTGTCGGTGCCACTCCCCGTTGTATGTGGTGGCGATGCGGATCGACGGGCCATCGCCGTGGACCTGGATGTAATGGAAGTGGTTTGCCGGGACCAGGATATAGTCACCGGTCTTGACATTGATCGGTTCTGGCTGGCCTTCAATGGTCCAGGAGAGTTCACCCTGATAGATGAACCACCATTCATCCTCCAGATGGTAGTGCCAGTCGTTCGGGTGCCCCGGATTCTGGCAGATCGCGACGACCTCGACGGCATCGCTGATAACCACGCGCTCGGCCCAGGGCGCTTCGCCTCGACGCGCCTTGATGTCCTCGACATTGACGGACAGGCTTCGACCCCGGCCGATCGCCGGTTCTTCGACGACACCCATAGCAGGCTCCTATCGCAATCGATAAAGGTTGTCGCTTTTCCGGCCAGTACCTGGCGGGGAAAGCGCATTTCACGGGCGGATTAGAAAACATCCTAGCACCGCAGGTCTTGTGAAGCCAGTAGACGACTTTCGGGTTGGCAGGCTGGACAACCGGATCGAAGTCGGCGTTTTCAGAGATTATGTCAACCAGTATTCCCGATCGGTCAGCGATTCAAACTGATCGAGAACAGCCGACAGAGATTGAATCAGTCGACCATGCGTGTGCTGGTCAGGCTCTGGAAATCTGCGGTTACTGATGAGAATGACACCAGCGTGAGAATCTCCACGGTGTATTGCTGCATCACAGAGTGGTCGAAAGTCTTGTATGTTCTTGGTCGCTATCGCCCGTCCCTGAGCTTGGGCAATCCTGAAAATTTCGGGGTCGGGTTGACGTCTGAGCATATCGGGTTCGGAAACACAGGTGACATCGTACCCGAGCCGCCGGAGTTCCCGGGCTATCCGCGGGGATAGCATTTCGTCCAGCAATACCTTCACCGCTGTAAAAGCTGCCGTTCTCGTTCGTATCGTGCTTCGGCGGCGGCTTCTTCTTCCTCTACTTGCGCGATCCACCTGTCGATTTCGTGCTCGAATTCGGCATAGTATCGCAACGCTACCCGAACCGCGTCTTCCTGAATCGAGGCAACCACGGCCGTCCGCTGGACCAGTGCATCGCCAATCTCACTCAACTGGCCAATTGTCCGAATGACTTCCCATACATCGGGACCGTTGAACAACGCGGCACGTCTTCCGGCTGGGCCGGAACGAAACGTGATTCCGGGATGGTGTTCCATACGCAACCCTTCTTCGAGCAGCGTCTTGGCAACTTGCGATCTTGTCTGGCCGGTGCGATGACTTTCACTGTCCAGGCGGGAAAGTGTTTCCGGAGACAGGCGAACAGAGAGATGCTGGCTGGACATTTCATCACTCACCTTCATTGTGTGACACTGTCACACAATGTACCACGACCGCCCCGTTTCAGTCGAGAAGCGAACCACTCCACTGAAACGGGCTGAAGGTCCTCACTGCATCCGGCTGGCGAAGACTTCGCCTTCCTTCATCACCAGCTGGATCTTTTCGGTGTTGCGAAGAATATTGACCTGATCGAGCGGGTTACCATCCACCAGGA
>SLFF01000463.1 GCA_007124395.1 Thermomicrobiaceae bacterium
CATTCCTGAAGGACGACTTGATGGGCGAGTGAGCTCATGGTTACTCGCCCGGTTCACCCTGTTCAGTTGACGGTTTCGACTTCTTCCGGTATCGGAAATCGCAGAACGGCGCACCTTCCATGATGGTCTGGGTGCGTGTCAGCTCGGTATCTGGATCGAATCCCTGAATCAGCGCGAAATCGCGATTGCAGGAAAGCAGCGCTCCCTTGTCCGCCATTCCGAGTTCGCGATACATCTCCGCATAGCGACAGCGGACGACGTTGAAGTCGAAGGCCTCCTCGGTATGTTCCAGAACCTCGATCTCCAGGGCGTTATCCTGAATCCAGTATTTCATCGATTCCCGGAAGTGGTGGAGTGAGCGCCCGCCGAGCTCTTCGGCCAGCTCATTGCCCTGTTTCCGAGCCAGTTCGATGATCGTCTCAGCAGCGACACCTTCTACCCTTGCCCGATCGCCGAACTCCTGTACCATCGCTTCGAGGATCGGCTCCAGGACCCGGGCTTCAATCTCTCGCCGGTTGATCACGCCGATCTGGTTCAGACGGGCGGCATCGCTGTGGTCTCGTTGATCGTCGTTCCCCATGATGTATTCTCCCAGTCTGGTTGCGTAGATTATCCGCTAATTGCACCATACCATGAGCGGAGTGAGCTCCAGGATTCTCTATGGGAACAGCGAAACCAGGATGGTTTGCGTTGAGCGATAAATATGTACGTACACTCATTCGTTCGCTGGGTAAATCTCACTAATCTTGCTGACGCACGTATCTTTGACGGCTGATCTGAGGCCGTTGCTAAACAGGGAAGAGTCGAAAACGGGTGAACGCTGAGCAGGAACATCAACCGAGCGAGGGGACTCTCCAGCCCGGGCTGGCTCATCGACGATGGCCACGCTATGCAGTGGGGTTTGTGCTGATTGCTTTGCTGGCGCTCAGTAGTACGCATCTGCGGGTCGCGCTGAGTAGTGCCGTTTTCCTCAACGAGATCTTCCCTGACGCTCCTGCCTATCCTGGTCGCTGGGTGACTGAAGAGCCAACGCGGACGTTCGTCCAGTTCCGGCATGAGGATACCTACAAGCCAGCGCTCCTGTATCGCCCGGGAAGAGCGGAGTGCGGGGGAGGTATCGTGTTGTACATCGGACTGGGCCCTGAGTACGGTGATGCTCATCTCGATCGGCTTGGTCGTGCGTTCTCCCGGAATGGTTACTCAGTGCTTATCCCTATGTCTGAACCGATGATCGACTATAGACTCAGTGCGGAAGAACATGACATCGCGGTGTCGGCATTTACCTCCCTCCAGCAGCAGTCAAACGTCAATCCCGAACGGGTGGGGATGTTCGGCATCAGCGTTGGAGGGGCTGTGGTGGTGAATGCGGCTCAGCAACCCGAAATCCAGGACAGCGTAAGAATGGTTCATTCGCTGGGTGGCTTCTTTGATGCATCTCAGGTGCTGGCGCAGATGTCGCTGCGTGCCTACCAGGTCGATGGCGAATGGCATGAGTGGGAGCCGTCTGCAACTACATTCCGGGCCACCCGCAATAGTCTCGTGCCGCTGCTGCCATCGGAAGACCGATCGGCCCTCTGGGAACTCTTTGGCAAGGATGAAACCGAGATTCCGAGTGATCTGACTCCCGAGGGGCATGCACTCGCCAGCGTATTGACCAACCGGGATCCGAGTCGGGTCGATAAACTGCTCGGCGAGTTGCCGCCAGTGCAGAAGGAGTTCCTGGACGCTATATCGCCGGCCGGCGATATCGATCAACTCACCACGTCGGTACTGCTGCTGCACGATCGCAACGATCACGTCCTGCCCTATAGCGAGTCCGTCTCGCTGGCGAATCGAGCTGAAGAGGTCGACGCCGATGTCCGGCTGACTCTGCTCGATCACTTTCACCATGTGCGGCCGGACCAGGATGTCGGTATCTGGTCGCAGGCTCGTGACGCGACCCGGCTCTACCGGCACATCTTCGCCATGCACTGGACGATGGACGATCGCGGCGTCTTTACATCTCCGCTCGATCTGCTACCGTTCGTCGATAGACCGGATTCGTGCTGATCTGGTGGGGGACGTGCGCGCATGGAGCGTCAGGGCTACGATCGTGGGCATCGACGAACCCGGCAGCGACGAGACGGGAGTTCGGATCATCCGGATGGAAACGAGAGTCGATACTACGACCGTACACGGAATCCGGTGGAGTTCAGTCGACTACTGAATCTGAGTGATGGCGTCTTCGCCATTGCCTTGACACTGCTGGTATTGTCGCTGGAGATCCCACCAGGTCTGGATACCAGCGATCTCTACTCCGAGTTGCTGAACGTCACACCGATGCTGGTTGCGTTCCTCGTGAGCGTCGGGATTATCGCACTGTTCTGGTTTTCGCATTACGAGATCTTCGCCGGGGTGCAGAAGATCGATGGGCGGCTCATGTGGGTGAATTTCGGCTACCTGAGCCTGGTAGCGATGATCCCTTTCGTTCAACGTCTTCAGGGCGATTATCCGTTCGAAGCGGTTGTCTACATGGTGTACGCCTCGGTGCTGGCCCTGCTGAATATGCTCGATCTCTGGATGCACAGACACGTTTACCGGGCAGAGCTTCTCAAGAAACAGTGGACACCTCGCCAGTACCGGACGGAGATGCTGCGCGGCATGACCCTGGTAATCGGATTCCTGATCTCTATCCCGCTTGCCCTGGTGCTGTTGAACTGGACCATCATCCTTTGGATTCTGCTGATTCCGGCCGATAATCTGGTGCATCGCTGGCGATCCTGCACAGCCTGAGGTCAGTCGTCTGATCGTTTGTAGGCCGCCAGCGCACGCTGGCGAGCAAACGTGTGCTCGACGATCGGTTCCGGGTAGTCCGTGCCGATCGTGCACCCGGATTCCTCCTGATCGCTCTGTGACATCGTCCATGGTTCGTGGATGAAACGGTCAGGTACGTTGCCCAGTTCCGGAATCCATTTGCGGATGAAGGCACCGTACGGATCGTACCGCCGGCTCTGCAGTATCGGATTGAAGACACGGAAGTACGGGGCAGCATCGGTTCCGGTGCCTGCCGTCCACTGCCAGCCGCCATTGTTCGATGCGGGATCCCCATCCAGGAGATGTTGCATGAAATGCTCTTCACCAGCCCGCCAGTCGACCAGCAGGTGTTTGACGAGGAACGACGCCGTAATCATGCGCCCTCGATTGTGCATCCAGCCTTCACTTTTTAGCTGCCGAATACAGGCATCGACGATCGGATAGCCGGTCTCGGCGTTCTCCCATGCGGAGCGATCTTCCGGATCGTTGATCCAGTTCATCCCACGATACTGATCCTGGAATTCGATCGTGCGGACGTGTGGAAAGTGGTGGAGGATAGCGATGTAGAACTCTCGCCAGATCAATTCGTTGAGCCAGGTCTCGGCGCTGCGTCGGGCATCCCTGGTTGGTGCGTTGTCGAGTGCCCGCATTGCCGCCGCGATTGCCTCGCGTGGCGAGATCATCCCGAAGCGCAGATAGGGTGACATTCTGGACGTGGCGTCGAGATCGATGCGATTGCGTTGCGCTGAATAGGTGAAGACCGGCGCGTCATCGCCTTCGGTGAACTGCTGCAGCCGTCGATGAGCCGCGGCGTATCCGGCCTCGAAGGGCACCGACTCCGGCAGTGCGGGTGTCTCGGGCAAGGAGTGTGATTCGATCTCCGGGACGGCTATCCGCTCCGGTGCCGGTTCCAGTTCGGGCGCGTCGGGATTGCTCGCCTTCCACGCTTTTGAGTAGGGGGTAAAGACCGTGTAGGGTGATCCGTCTTTCTTCAAGACATCGTCTGGGTGAGCTACTGATGGCTGACTGAGGAGCGTGAGCGGGAGTTGGTTGACGATGTTGCTGTCCCGACGAGTGGCATACGGTGAGAAATCGTGCTCGGCAAAGATCCTGGTAGCCGATGTCTCCTGCATAACCTGTCGCAGCACCTCGATCGGATCACCACATCGGACGATCAGCGTTCCGCCGATGGCGCGCAGATCTGCGTCAAGCGATCGAAGCCCGTCGAACATGAACGCGGTGCGCTTGTCACTCGAGTAACGTGAAGAGAGGAGTTGATCGTCCAGAATGAAGAGCGGGACGATATGATTAGCGTCAATCATTGCGGCATGGAGCGCCGCGTTGTCGACCAGTCGCTGATCACGGCGGATCCACCAGATTGCGGTGCGAGGTGTCATTGGAAGCGTCCTGTCTCCTGGCGAATCATGACCCGGGAGGGCGATAGCGAACTGGGCAAGTGTGGGAAGGGGCAGGAGTTCGGGGGTGCCCAGTCGCTACCGTTGAGAATGCTAACGCAAAACGGGTGCCACTGCCAACCAAAAAACA
>SLFF01000285.1 GCA_007124395.1 Thermomicrobiaceae bacterium
CCCCGAGTCAACCGTGTGGGGGTGCTTCCCGGGATGGTGTCAGCCAGCCAGATGCGGGCTCGATAGCGTTTCTCGTCAACCAGCATCTCGGTGACGACCCACGCAACACGGGAGCCGTCTGGTGAGATCTGAGGGTCGCTGACGAACTGAATGTCTGCGATATCGGATGCCGTAATCCGTCGACTCATTCGAGTGGCTCCTGCTCTACTGATTACTGGCGTGTGTTTCAGCCCAGTTTGTCCAGATCGTTGCCGCGTACTTGATCCCGTCCAGAAAGTGCTGGATGGTCATGAACTCGTTCGCTGCGTGCCCGCGCCAGTCTGGCGGGCCAACGGCGGTCCCTGCGCCGGGGATGCCGAGTTTTCCGGCAAGCCAGACTGCCTGGCGACCGGAGGCATCGCCGGTTGGCCGCACAGTGGGATCTTTCTGATAGACCGTCTTCGCCGCATCGACAACGACCTGGACGAAAGGATCATCCGGGTTCGTGCGGGATGGCTCGATTCCACCACCCTCGTGATCGATCTCGATGTCTTCGAAGCCATGACGATCCAGATGTGCACGGAGCTTCGCCAGAATGTCTGACGGGTCCTGATCAGAGACAAGCCGGAAGTCGATGTTTACGGCAGCCGTTGCTGGCAGGAGCGTCTTGCGGCCCTCGCCAACATATCCGGATGCAAACCCGGCGATGTTGCAGGTTGGCGTAAAGAGGAGTTGCTGCAGCGCATCGGTTCCGGAGACTCCCCCTACGAATTCATCGGTGCCAAGCGATCGCTTCTGTTCCTCATCATCCCACCCGGCCTGTTCGAGCAGTTCACGCTCACGAGGGGTTGGGAGGCGGACGTCGTCATAGAAACCGTCGATCAGGATGTTCGAATCCTTGTCCTTCATCGAGCTCAATGCCCAGACGAGTTTCCATGCCGGATTGGGCACCAGCCTGGCACGCGCTGAGTGGAGGTCGTTCTGGCCGCCTCTGGCTTTGAGCTGCACGAACAGCAGCCCGCTGGTGCCGAGGTTGATGCGTGGGACGTTGCCGGCATCGAAACCACCGTCGAACGAGAGCGCGGCATCGGCCTGCAACAGGTCCCGATTGGCGTCGACGAATGCGGGCAAACTGGGGCTACCGCTCTCTTCTTCTCCGTCGAAGATGAACTTGATGTTGATCGGCATCCCACCGGTTGCCTTCAGCGCCTGGACTGCCTTGATGTGCGCCATGAGGTTGCCTTTGGCGTCTGTGGTGCCGCGTCCAATGATGCGATCCTCGACGATCCGGGCTTCCCATGGTGGGGACTCCCAGTCTTCTTCCGGTTCGGCGGGCTGGACATCGTAGTGGGTGTAGATCAGCAGCGTCGGGGCATCGTCGCGATCAGCCGCAACATGGCCGAATACGACCGGCAAGCCTTCAGTCGGCATCACCTTAGCGTCGATCCCGACCTCTTCCATCATCGAGGCCAGTAGCCCGGCACAGACCTCGACGCCTTCTCCGCTGGAGCTGATCGATTTCTGCTGCACGAAGCGCTGGAGATCAGCGATCAGCTGCGAACTATTGTCGTCAACGAATTGCCAGGTTCTCTCGATCGAGTTCACCGGTGCCTCCTGTCAGAGCGGTTCAGGTTCGTGATGTCCAGAATGCTCTGATTACGGTACCGGATGTTGGAGAATCTGTCGCGGGGTGACGCGTTGAAATTGTGTTCAGGAATGAAGAAGGACCCGGTGAAAACCGGGTCCTGTACCATGTTCTCTGAGGAACTTCAGCGCGTGGATGCTACCAGATGCCGAGTTCGTCCTTGGCGTCCTCAGTCATCATGTCCGGGCTCCACGGTGGGCTCCAGACAAGGTTGACACCGACTTCACCGAGATTCGGCAGGCCGTCGAGCGCGCTGTTGACTTCCTGCATGATGACCGGCCCGAGCGGGCAAGCCATCGAGGTCAGGGTCATCGTCACGGTGACGTCGTTCTTGCCGGAGTTGTCTTCCACGTCCACGTCGTAGATCAGACCGAGATCAACGATATTGATCCCGATCTCGGGGTCGTAGACGGTCTTCAGGTTCTCGCGAACCTCATCCTTCGTAAACTCAGCCATTCGGCCTCCTTCGTCATATTCCGGTGTTATGAACAGTTCAACACCAGATCTTGCGCCAGCTTGATGCCATCGACGCGGGCGAACTACTCGGTCTCGGGCCAGTCGGTAATCCCGTAGGCTCCTGCCTTCAGCACCTTCAGTCCCAGCAACGCACATTTGACGCGGGCCGGACTGATTGGAATCGCCAGTTCATCGAGGATGTCCTGGGCACTCAGCTCACGAACCGCGTCGAGGTCTTCGCCATCGACCAGTTCAGTCAGAATCGATGCGGATGCCTGACTGATGGCACACCCACGACCACTGAACTTGATCTCGGCGATCTTGCCATCGGCGATTCTGAGATCGATCCGGATCCGGTCGCCGCAGAGCGGGTTGGTGTCTTCGTAGGTGATATCCGGCGCATCGATCGTCCCGAAATTACTCGGGTTCTGATAGTGCTCGAGGATATTCTCCCTGTAGAGATCAGCCATCAGGAAGCTCTCCGCCCGAAAATGCTGTTCACTGTCTCGACTGCACTGACCAGCTGGTCCACATCTTCCTCGGTATTATAGATATAGAAACTCGCGCGGGCTGTTGCCGTCACGTCGAGTCTCCGCATCAGTGGCTGAGCGCAGTGGTGGCCTGCCCGTACTGCGACACCTTCACCATCGAGAATGCTGGCGATGTCGTGCGGATGGGCGCCATCGATCACGAAGCTCACCACTCCAGCCCGATCTTCACCGTCAGGACCGAAGAGCGTCATGCCCGGGATCTCCCGGAGCTGGCCGAGCGCATAGTTCGTGAGCGTGATTTCATGCTCACGAATGCTCGCAAACCCGATTTCCGACAGGTAGTCGGCGGCAACGGCAATGCCGACTGCATCGGCCACCGATGGCGTCCCTGCCTCGAACTTCTCCGGAAGGTCAGCCCAGGTGGTGTGATCAAGATGGACCTCCCGAATCATGCTGCCACCGGTCTGATAGGGCGGCATCGCTTCCAGCAGATCTCGCTTGCCGTAGAGCACACCGATCCCCATCGGTCCAACCATCTTGTGGCCGGAAAAGGCGAGGAAATCGACGTCCAGATCCTGAACGTCAACCTGCATGTGCGGAACGCTCTGCGCAGCATCGGCGACCACGATCGCCCCGGCGTCATGTGCCAGGCTGGTGATCTCCTTCAGCGGGGTGATCGTCCCGAGCGTGTTCGACACTTGCGTTGTTGCCACGACCTTGACGGATCCACTGGCGAGAAGTTCCCGAAGCTGATCCATGCGGAGTCGACCTGCATCATCGATATCGACGTACTCGATCTTCGCGCCGACCTGCTGGGCGATGACCTGCCAGGGCACGATGTTGCTGTGATGCTCCAGCATCGTCAGCACGATCGTGTCTCCGGCCTTCAGGTTCTCTCGACCCCAGCTGTTGGCGACCAGGTTGATTGCCTCCGTGGTGTTTCGCACGAAGATGCACTGGCGCTTGTCTGGAGCATTGATCAGACGCGCGATGGTGCCGCGCGCCTGATCGTAGAGCTCAGTCGACCGTTCGCTCAGCTCGTAGACGCCACGGTGAACGTTTGCGTTTGACTCGCTATAGAACGAGTTGATCGCGTCGATCACCTGCTGCGGCTTCTGCGTGCTGGCAGCACTGTCGAGATACGCCAGCCGCTTCCCCCGGGCGGTTCGGCCCAGGATGGGGAAGTCGGCGCGCACACGTTCAGAATCGAAGGTGTGCTGGCTCTGGGTCTGGTGGGTCATAGCCCGATCTTTCGCGCAATCGCCTGTCGAACGAATTCCTGTACCTCGTCAACCGGCACTCGCTCGATGACTTCATCGAAGAAGCCGTCGACAATCAGTTTGACCGCCTCGGTCCGGTTGATGCCCCGGCTCATCAGGTAGAAGATGTACTCTTCCTCGACCTGACTGACGGTAGCGCCGTGTGTACAGCGCACATCGTTGGCGCCGATCTCCAGGTTCGGAATTGTGTCCGCCCGGGCGTTCCGGCTCAGGACGAGGTTCCGGTTGGACTGGTAGGCGTCGGTCCGCTGTGCGTGCGGATGGACCTTGATCAGTCCAGAGTAGACCGTGCGGGATCGATCCTTCAACGCACCCTTGATCAGGAGGTCACTTGTCGCGTATGGCGAGACGTGCTCCTGCCGGGTGAGGTGATCGATGTGCTGGGTCTCGTCGGCGAAGTAGATGCCGAGCATCTCTGCCAGCGAACCGGCACCGTTCAACATACCGGAGATATTGCTCCGGCTGAACTTCGCGCCGAGTGCGAC
>SLFF01000136.1 GCA_007124395.1 Thermomicrobiaceae bacterium
GCTTGTTCGATCTCGGATCGCATCTCTTCGACGGTCTTGCCTGGATAGAAGCTCACCCGGCAATCGAGCTCGGCCATACCCGGAACGGTGCTCGGCCAGTCGCCGGAACTCATGACTCCGATGTTCAGGTTGATCGGATGATCGATCCCCTCGAAGGACGGATGCGAGCCTTCATTGAGCTCCCGATCCAGGTCTTCCAGCGCCCGGATAATCGGAACCGTTTTCGAGATCGCGTTCACCCCGGTTGGCGCCACGGCCGCGTGTGCCGATCGACCCTTCACCCGGATCTTGAACCACATGACGCCGACGTGAGCCTGCGTGAACGAGCCACCGGTCGGTTCGGTGATGATCGCTGCATCGGCCTGATACCGCCGGCTCATATCCAGCGCTCCGTTGCCGGTGCATTCCTCTTCGATCACGCTCTGGATCACGATGTCGCCCTGGGTCTGGATACCGACATCCCGCAGCCAGCGGGGCAGCATCAGGTTGATCGCCACGCCAGCTTTCATGTCGAGCGCACCGCGCCCGTACATGCGATTTTCGACGACTTCGGCGGCCCACGGGTCATAGGTCCAGTTGTCCAGCGGTTCCGGGCTGACCACGTCCACATGGCCATTCACGATCAAGGATCGCCCACCACCGGCGCCTCGCTGAATACCAGCTACGTTTGGACGGCCCTCGAACGGGACGCCGCTGTCGCCGGACTCGGGAAGCTCCTTGAGCGATTCCTCGATGTCCCAGACATCGGTTTCCAGCCCGGAGAGCTGAAGGTGTCCGGCAACGAAGTGCTGCACATCGGCCTCGGAGCCGAGCACACTCTGATACCAGACAAGGTTCGAGATCAGCTGAATCAGCTCATCTTCCCGGTTTTCGATCTCCCGCCACAGGCGATCGATTGCCGGATGTACATCAAAATCGGTTGTATTGGTTCCGGTCATTGGTAGCGCACCTCACCCCACTCTCGTGGATGCTCCTGCAGCGCATCGAGTACACCCGCTCGGGCGAAGCTCTCCTCGGCTGCTCGCTGGGCTTCATCGAGGATCGAATCGACATCGATCCAGTCGTACCGGCGATCCTGCATGAGTACCCTTCCGTCGACCATCATAAACGCTACGTCCAGTCCTGACCCGACAAAGACGAGTCGTTGCGGCAACATCATCCGTGGATACATCCGCCCGGTACGGATATCCAGCGCGATTATGTCCGCTTTCTTGCCCGGTTCCAGCGAGCCAATCTGGCTATCCAGCCCCAGTGCCCGCGCAGCGTCGATCGTCATCATCTCCAGAACCTTGCCGGATGGCAAGAGGAACGTGTCCTGAAAGTGAACGTGTTGCAGTTGTACCGCGACACGCCCCTGCGCCAGGAGATCGAATGACCGATCTGGACCGGAGCCGTCGGTAGAGATCACCACGTTCACCCCGGCATCGAGCGCTTCAATCACCGGGAATCGATCGCGGGCGTAGGCCTTGGTCAGCGGGCCATGTGAGGCGCTGACGCCGGTCTCGGCCATAATCCCGATCTCGTCGCTGGTGATGCCAGCGCAGTGAGCCAGGCAGACGCGAGGCTCGAGAATCTCCGGAAATGCCTTTGCCGCGGCACTGATCTGGCCCTTGTAGGCGTGTGAATGAATGTTGACGCCTTTCTGATTGGCCAGTTCGTAGACGCCTTTCATCTGTGCAACGGCTGAGTCTGTTGCGTTGCCACTGCTGTCGAGTCCGTTGGTCAGTGATGAGGGACCGACATAGCACGAAAGCCGGCCTTCGGAAGTGCCATGAATCTGATCGATCGCCGCGGCTGTTGTTGCCAGGGATCCATCCAGATCGACCTGGTGAGCCTGGTTGGTCTGTACGTCTGTGTAGTTCCACGGTGGATCGCCACCGGGTGGGCCGAGGGCGACAATGTGACGAAGACCCAGCTCCTGATAGCCAGCAGCGGCGGCAACGGCGTAGCGGGGATCATCGACCCGTGGCTGGGATCCAGTCATCGAGAGTGAGGTGGTCACCCCGTACTCGATGTGTTCCAGTGCCGAGAGAAAACTCTCCGCGCGCCAGAATGCGTCATCGGACCCGTGGAAATAGACCTTCGCGATCGTCTCCAGCCAGTCAGCTCCAGGGGCGATACCTTTGGTCATCCCATGGCCGGCGTGACCATGGGAATCGACCAGGCCCGGCATGATGACCGTATGCTGGAGATCGACTTCGGACGCGTTCGGGTACTTCGCCCGCAATGATTCCGGGGTGTCGACCGCGAGAATAACGTCGTTCTCGACGGCAACGGCACCGGGATCGAGTATTCGGCGTTGCTCGTCGATGGTGACAACTGCGCCACCAATCAACAGCGTCACACCACCCGGACGATCATGCATCTGGTTCCTCCTGAGTACGTGATTTGTTGGAACATCTCAGCGAACGATGTTCTGCTCAGCCTACCGCACTGTCCAGCCTCCATCGACCACCAGCGCATGACCGGTGACGAATGAGCTGTCGTCACTCGCAAGGTAGAGGGCAGATCTGGCGATCTCCTCCGGCTTGCCGACGCGTCCCAGCGGCATACGACTGCTTATGTCGGCCTCGATGGCATCGCGCTCGCCTTTTTCCTCGCCCCAGAGCATCGGAGTATCCACCGCGCCCGGGCAAATGCAGTTGAAGCGAATGTTGGCGTCTGCGAAGTCGAGCGCCAGACCCCGAGCCATGCCGATTAGCCCCGCCTTCGAGGCCGAGTACACCGACGCTCCCGGCGACCCGACGAGCGCGAGTTCGGATGCAGTGAAGATAACAGACCCACCGCCGGAGTCGGCAATCTTCGGCACCGCGTACTTCGAGCAGAGAAACGGGCCACGCAGGTTGACGTGCATGACTTTGTCGAAATCCTCAGCGTTCACGGTTTCCAGATCGAATCGCCCGCTGATCCCGGCATTGGCGTACATGATGTGCAGTTTGCCGAATTCTTCGACCGTCTGCTCCACCATCCGCTGGATGCTGGCTTCGTTCCCGACGTCGGTGCCGATACCGATCGCTGTGCCGCCAGCATCATTGATCTCGCGTACGATTTCGTCCATCTTCTCGTGGTCGCGATCAGCCAGGGCAACGCTGGCTCCCTCGCTGGCAAACAGGCGAGCGCTGGCAGCGCCGATCCCTGATGCCGCGCCGGTGACGATGGCCACCTTATTCTTCAGTCTATCTGTCATTCGTTGGTCCTTCCCGAATTCAATGATCTGCCCCTGGTGTCCTGCATTGTGCCCCTATTAGCAGCATCTGAACCACCGTGTTGTTTGAGGCCGCCTGCTAGACGATGTCGACAAGACCGTTTAGGATGCCTGAAGCCACGCACGACGTGAATCGCAATCGAACATCCCTGAATGAAAGGGGTCGAAACGTATGGATCTCGGACTCAAAGGAAAAGTTGCACTGGTACCGGCGTCAAGTTCCGGACTGGGCCGCGCCGTTGCCATGGCGTTCGCTCGCGAAGGAGCAAAGCTGGCGATCTGTAGCCGTCGACAGGACGCAATCGATGAGGTTGCTAAAGAGGCGAAAGACACCTACGGCGCTGAGGTGCTGGCAATGGAAGCCGACCTCGCCAACAAGGACGACATCGAGAAGGTGCTCAAGAAGACGCTGGACACCTACGGCGGAATCGACGTCCTGATTCTCAACGCCGGTGGACCACCTCCGGGAATGTTCGACAAGCTCGTCGACGACCAGTGGTACGCGGCGTTCGAACTGACCATGATGAGCGCACTGCGGCTGATTCGCGGGTCGTTGCCGTCGATGCGGGAGAAGGGCAGTGGGGCGATTGTCTCGATGAGCTCCAGCTCGATCAAACAGCCGATCCCGAACCTGCTGCTCTCCAACGCGATTCGTGCCGGTCTGCAGGGCGCGCTGAAGACGATGTCCGAGGATCTGGCCGGCGAGAACATCCGGATCAACACCGTGATCCCGGGTCGGATTCGCACACCACGGATCGTTCAGCTCGATGCGGCCAACGCCGAGCGAGAGGGCAAATCGCAGGAAGAAGTTACCCAGGCATCGGAATCTGCTATCCCGATGAAGCGCTATGGCGAGCCGGCAGAATTTGCCGAGGCCGTCGTCTTTGCCGCGTCGGATGCTGCCAGCTACATGACCGGGGGTATCTTCCAGGTCGATGGTGGTGCCGTGAAGTCCCTGCTCTAGCAGGTTCGTCGACGGTGCGATTTTCCGAATCCTGATAAACGACCAGCAATTGTTTCTGCCCGTTCGGCCCCCTTCACCGGGGGCTGTCGTGGGAGAAGTTCTGCATGAAGGAGACGCGATAGTGGCTACATGGAC
>SLFF01000225.1 GCA_007124395.1 Thermomicrobiaceae bacterium
AAACTATTTCGCGCCGGGACCCTTGACGAACCGTCCTGGCGTCGCGCCGGTATGTGTACCATCGGCGATCACCTGCTGACCATTGACCCAGACATGCTCGATGCCGGTGGACAACTGGTGCGGGTCTTCGATGGTCGAATTATCGGTGACGGTGTCCGGGTTGAAGACCACTACATCGGCGAACATTCCAGCCCGGAGCATCCCGCGATCGCGGAGATCGAGCCGGTCTGCCACGGCACCGGACATCTTGCGGATTGCGTCTTCCAGCTCCAGGGCTTTCTCTTCTCGCACATACTTGCCGAGTACCCGCGTATAGGTGCCGTACGCCCGTGGATGGGTCGGCCCCTGAGCGCGTGCCCACTCCGGATCGAGTCCGCCGGCGTCGGTGGAGACCTTGTTCCAGGATTGCTGCAGCTGCATCGGAATGTTGTCTTCGCTGATCGTCATGTAGATCGTGCTGACGCGCTGGCCCTCGGAGACGAGGAGCTCAGCCGCAGCATCGAACCAGTCGACACCCTTGTCGGCGGCGATCTCGGTGAGCGACTTGCCCCGATACTTGATGTTCTCTTCTTTATAGAGACCAACCGGGATCACACCGTCCGGGGTGCACAGATCGGCCATCGGCTCCCAGACGCCGGTCGGGTTCACGGTTGCTTCCTTGAGTTCCTTTAGCTGCGCCGGATCCTGCAGTTTCTCGTAGAAATTGCCGCCCTCGTGCGCCCATGGCGGCATGATCGAGGAGAGCCCGGTGCCACTGTACGGGTATGGATACATGTCAGCGGTTATGTCGAGTCCGGCCGCACGGGCATTGTTGATCTGCTCGATAACTTCGGGCATCTTTCCCCAGTTGCGCTGACCGGCAGCCTTGAGGTGATAGATCTCGACGGCGATGTCGGCCGCGTTGCCAATGTCGATCGCTTCCTGGATGCCTTCGACGAGCTGATCGGCCTCTGAGCGGACGTGCGTGATGTAGACGCCGCCGTACTGGCTGATGACCTTGCAGATTTCGGTGATCTCTTCGGTGTCGGCGAAGCTGTCCGGTGGATAGATGAGCGCGTAGGAGACGCCGAAGGCGCCGTCTTCCATCGCTTCGGCCATCGTTCGTCGCATGGTCTCGAGCTCTTCGGCGTTCGCCTTCCCCATGTCCATGCCCTTGCCGTAGCGACGCAGGGTGCCACCTCCGAGGAAGGACCCGACGTTCGGCGTCACTCCCGAGGCTTCCATCGCTTCCAGCCAGTCGCTGAACCGGTTCCACGATTTCGCCTTCTCGCGCCATTCGCCGAGTTTTCCCCCGAAGCCGCCACGATCGGGCAGTTCGTCGGTGTTTCGGCCGCCGACCGGCGCCGGGGTCCATGCCTCACCCATGATCTCGGTGGTGATTCCCTGGGTGATCTTCGACAGGCAGCGACCATCGACCATCAGCGGGACGATGGCGTGGCTCTGAATGTCGATGAACCCGGGGCATACCACCATGCCGCTGGCATCCAGTACTTGCTGGGCACCTGATTCGGCGATCTGGCCTGCGGGACGGACATCGAGGATCTTGTCGCCACTGATCGCGACGTCTCCATAGAACCACGGGTTCCCGGATCCATCGACCACTTTTGCGCCTTTGATCAGGACATCGATCTGATTACTCATACATTCTCCTGGATTGAAATCGGTAGAGCGTGTGAAGCACAGGACCGTCCCGTGCTTCGGTAGTGCTCGCCGGTCATTATCGCACTATCCGGGGAGTTGTCGAACAGATCGATGCGAGGCTCGATCTGTCATCTGCGGTGCGTTCATCGCTGTGAGTGGCGATGGCGTTCCATCTGCTCTTTCACGGTCGTGTTCTGGGTGACTTCCCGGTCCAGCGGTTCGGTTCGCAAGGCAAGCCAGAGCGAATAGCAGATGACGAGCAAGAGCAGAGCGAGCGGGACCCCCATCGCAATCGCCGCCTGCTGAAAGGCCGCCAGCGCGGTCGCCCCACCAGCGATCAACAGGACCGACGCGATGATCCCTTCCGTGCTTGCCCAGAAGAGCCGCGTCTGCCAGACGGGCCTCAGATCGCCACCAGATGCCAGAATGTCCTTCACCAGTGATCCGGAGTCGGACGATGTGACGAAAAAGATCGCGATCACCACCATCGCCAGAATCGAGAGCGCGGCCGTCCACGGCAGATGCTCCAGCATGGCGAAGAGGGCGAACTCCAGCTCGTTACTGGTGGCATCGGCAACCCCGCCGTCACCGAACATATCGATGTAGATGCCCATCTTGCCGAAGATCGTCAGGACTACGAAGGTCATCGCCGTTGGCACCAGCAGCACACCGGTCACGAATTCCCGGATCGTTCGACCGCGAGAGATTCTGGCGATGAACATCGCCACGAACGGCGACCAGGAGATCCACCAGCCCCAGTAGAACAGTGTCCAGTCCTGCTGCCAGTCAGGATCGACGAACGCATCGGTGCGGGTGCTGGTTTGCACCAGGTTCTGGGCGTAGTAGCCGATGCTCTCGATGATGCTCTGCAGCAGGAACGCCGTTGGCCCAACTGCCAGAATGAACGCTGCCAGGATGAACACCAGCACCATGTTGGTGAAGCTGATCCGCCGGATACCGGCATCCACGCCCAGTACCACTGAGATCGCCGCCAGGACGCTGATGACGGCGATGATTGCTAGTTGCAGCGTCAGCGAGGCTTCGATACCGGCAACGTAGGTCAGTCCGGCGTTGATCTGGATCGCTCCGAGCCCCAGCGATGTCGCCACCCCGAACAGCGTTCCGACGATCGCGATGACGTCGACGATATCGCCGAGCCAGCCGCGATATCGCTCACCGATCAGCGGGTAGAGTGTCGATCGCAAGCTCAGCGGCAGGCCAACCCGGTAGGCGAAGTAGCTCAGTGCTAGCGCCAGCAGGATATAGACGCCCCAGGCGTGCAGCCCCCAGTGGAAGAAGGTGATGTTCATGGCATCACTGGCGGCCTGTGGTGAGCCAGGATCAGCCCCACTGGCGGGCGGGACATCGATGGAGAAGTGATGAATCGGCTCGGCCACGGCGAAGAACAGCAACCCGATACCCATGCCGGCACTGAACAGCATTGCGAACCAGGCAATGTAGCTGTAATCCGGGCGGGAATAGTCCGGCCCCAGACGTACTCCCCCATACTTGCCGAAGGCCAGCCAGAGGGTGAGCAGCAGGAAGATCGTCATCGTCAGGGTGTAGAACCAGCCGAGACTGACTGCAATCTGGTTCTGCAGCGCTTCCAGTCCGGATGCGATGTTGTCGAGGAAGAGCAGCCCGATGGTGATGAACAGAATAGCGATCAATGCCGAGGTCACGAATACCGGAACCCGGATGTTGTAGCGGGTGCGGGTCTCCAGTGACGGGAGATAATGACGTTTTTCCTCGGGCATCGCTGCGTCCCCCACATCCCTGCCTCGCGGCGTCGACCCGAATGGTGCGGGTTTCGCCGCCGTGGGTCAAGGACCGGGATGATCACACCGGTGGTCAGTACCCGTCGTCATCGGTGGTTCGGGATCTTGTCTGCGATGATCTGGGCGCTGCCCGACTGCTGGCACGCTCCCGGGCGCGAGACTCGGCCAGATCGTCTCTGAACGCAGAGAAGATTGCCCAACACATCAGAAGGAGCATTATAGCGATCGGAACACCGGTGATGATCGACGCTTGCTGGAACGCTTCGACACCGGTCTCGCCTCCTGCCATCAGCAACACCGCGGCAACAGTGCCTTCCGCCAGTGCCCAGAAGATGCGCGTCGGGGTCTTTGGATCGAGATTTCCGCCAGAGGCGTGAATGTCGTCCACCATCGAGCCGGAGTCAGACGATGTCACGAAGAACCCGGCAATGATGATTATGGCGACGATCGAAGTTATCAGTGCGAACGGTAACTCTTCCAGCATGGCAAACAGCGCAAAATCGAGACTTTCCTCGGTTGCGCCGATAACCCCGCCATCACCAAACAGTTCCAAATGGATCGCGGTCTGCCCGAAGACCGTTAGGAAAATGAACGTAATCACCGTCGGGACCAGCAACACGCCGAGAATGAACTCACGCACCGTTCGACCGCGAGAGACCCGGGCGATGAACATCCCCACAAACGGCGACCACGAGATCCACCAGCCCCAGTAGAACAGCGTCCAGTCACCCTGCCAGGCCGGATCGGTGAACATATCGGTTCGCATACTGGTCTGAACGATATTCTGCAGGTAGTAGCCGGTTGTTTCTACCAGTGCGCGGAGAATGAAGACCGTTGGGCCGGCGATCAGGATGAACGCCACCAGC
>SLFF01000050.1 GCA_007124395.1 Thermomicrobiaceae bacterium
ACCTGCTCTGGGCGGTAGCCAGTGGAGCATTACTTCTGACGAGCTGGGTCGATCCAACACCTGCGGGAATCGCGTTCATTCTGGGGCAAGCGATTTTTGTGGCCGGGTTCGCTGATATGCAGTTCATTGGTCTTCGACGCACAGCCTGAGCTGGCCATCGCAGGGCGGTACCGGTTGCTCCGGGTAGCCGGTGCCGCTCTACCGGGTTGTCAGCTCATTTCATGGACAGGGGAGCCGGGTGACGATTCAGATGGCCGAACACACGATCGGCGAACTGCTGAGGCGATGGCGGCAGCATCGCCGCGTCAGTCAACTCGAACTGGCACTGCACGCGGAGGTTTCTGCCAGGCACATCAGTTTCCTGGAGACGGGCCGCTCGCTTCCGAGCCGGGAGATGCTGCTCAGGCTTGCCGATCACCTCGGTATCCCGCTCCGGGAGCGGAACAGCCTCCTGATGGCTGCCGGCTTTGCTCCTGTTTACTCCGCAACATCGCTGGAGGATCCGTCGATGGAGGTGATCAGGTCCGCGATCGAACTGGTGCTCAAGGGGCATGAGCCAAACCCGGCCATTGCGATCGATCGTTACTGGACACTGGTGACGGCCAATCGATCAATTGATCTCTTGCTGATGGGCGTGGCGCCGGAGTTGCTCGAACCGCCCGTCAATGTATTGCGGCTGAGCCTGCATCCAGATGGTCTGGCTCCACGGATCATCAATCTCGATCAATGGCGCAGCCATGTGTTCAGGCAGCTCCGAAACTACATCGATACCAGCGCTGATCCGGCACTTGCCGCGCTTTACGAGGAGCTTCGATCCTATCCCGGTGGAGACGATACCGGGCACAGCGAGCAACGACCCAGTGGGAGTGGGCTGGCCGTCGATGATCTGGTAATCCCCTTGCGGTTCCGCTCAGAGGCGGGCGAGCTCTCCTTTTTCAGCACCACCACCGTGTTTGGAACGGCGAACGATGTGACACTGGCGGAGCTTGCCATCGAGTCGTTTTATCCGGCTGATGCCCCCACAGCAGACATTCTGAGGCACATCGCGAACGCCTAGCTGTCCAACTGATGCGGTCAACGCTGCGCGGTGCCCCCCTGTTGCCCTCTGCGCTGAAGCTGATAGCATGCCCAGAGACAGATGTAACCAGAACATCCGCGAAAGGGACCTTCAGTATGCGAATTGCGATGGGTGGAATCAGCCACGAGACCAATACCTTCTGCAGCGGCAGGACCGGCCTGGATGGCTTTCAGGAGCGTGAGTGGGGCGTTGGGCAGAAGATCATCGACGACAACCAGGGGGTCAGGAGCTACCAGGGTGGCGTGATCGATGCCGCCGAGCGGCATGGCCTGGAACTGGTGCCAACGTTCTACGCCAGCGCAACACCATCGGCCACGATCTCCCGGGATGCCTTCGATGAGATGGAGAACCTGCTGATCCAGAAGCTCGATGAGGCGGGGAAACTGGACGGCATCGTCCTCAATCTCCACGGGGCTGGTGTTGCCGAGGGCATCGACGACATCGAGAGCCACGTGATCACCCGGGTTCGGAACCATGTCGGCCCGGATATGCCGATCGTGGTCACGCTCGATCTACACGGCAACATCTTTCAGGAATCGCTGGACAATGCTGATGCGCTCTTCGGGGTGAATCTTTATCCACACACCGACTCCTACGATCGTGGCGAAGAAGCGGTCGACGGACTGGTCAAGATCATCGCTGGTGAGATCAAGCCGACGATGCACATCACGCACCTGCCGATGATGCTCCCCTCAACCACCACGGATCTCAGCCCGGCGAAGGACATCAACGAGATCTGCTGGGAGAAGGAGAAGCAGGTTGACGTGATCGACTGTACCTTCTTCCATGGCTTCGCCCCGGCGGACATCCCGCGGGTTGGCGTAGCGGTATTGACGATGACCAACAACAACCCGGAGAAGGCGAAGCAGATCAGCGAAGAGGTGGCTGCCACGATCTGGGATCGTCGCGAGGAATTCCGCCCGCCGATCAACCCGCCGGAGCGTGTCTTCGAGATGGCCAACGAAGATGATGGTCGCCCGGTGATCATCAACGAGAAGGCGGATAACCCGGGCGGTGGTGGCCCTGGCGACGGCACCCACCTGCTCCGGTCGATGATCGAGGCAAAGCTGCAGGATGCCTGTTTCGGCTTCATCCATGATCCGGAAACGGTGGCCCAGGCTCACGATGCCGGTGTCGGTGCGGTGATCGACATCCGGCTGGGCGGCAAGAAAGAGCCACTGCACGGCGAACCGATCGAGGCGAAAGCCTATGTGAAGTGTCTGACGGACGGCCGCTTCATCCAGCAGTCACCGATGGGCCGCGGTCGGAGAGTCGATCTCGGCAAGATGGCCCGCCTGGTGATCGACGGTATCGACGTGATTGTCTCGACGATCCGGACCCAGACGCTGGACGACGAGGTCTTCCGGCTGCACGGTATCGATGTGACCCGTTACAAGTACGTGGCGATCAAATCGAGCAATCACTTCCGGGCCGGATTCGCGCCGATTGCTCACCGGATCATCCGGGCGGACACTCCTGGGCTGGTCTCGGCTGATCTCTCGACGTTCAACTACAAGCGACTGGAGCGCCCGATCTGGCCACTGGACGACAACGTCAGCTGGCCGTAGCCAACCGGGTTCCAGAACAGGTTCAACGACAAACGCGGGGGCCATGGCCCCCGCGTCTTTCTGTGTCTGTGCGTTGGCTAGCTGGTGAGGTTACTTGACGCCTGCCGACTGCAGCGCCTCGACGGCCTGGTGCATGTGCTTGCCTTCGATGGCGTGGTCACCCTGAGCAACCCGCAGCTCGTGCGCCTTTATCAGGACGTCCACCATGGTGTAGCCCTCGGGAGCATCGACCTTGTAGCAGGCCAGCTCGATGCGGTGGCCGTTCGGGTCGTGGAAATAGAGTGAATCCATGAACCCACGGTCGATCTCACCGGTGTTCGGATAGCCCAGCTCTTCCAGTCCCTTTGCTGCCCGGTCGTAGGTCTCTTTGGAGACCGAGTAGGCAATATGGTGCGTGGCGCCAGTGACCTCGGGAACCTGGGTCGGGTCGGTTTCCCGATCGGTGCGCACGAAATAGGTGATCAGGCAGCCATCGCCCGGATCGAAATAGAGGTGGGACTCTTCGGGAACGTCCAGGTTTGGCTGTTCGAAGATGAACGGCATCCCCAGCACGCCCTCGTAGAAGTTGACCACGTCCTCTTTGTTGGACCCGATCAGGGTGATGTGGTGAACGCCGGTTGTCGGAATCTGCATGTGTTTTGTTCTCCAGTTCGGTTAGACAGATAGTGTCGTGAGATCGTGAAGAGTATGGGTCGAAGGCAATCGACCATCGCTGCGTTCCTCAAGTTGTGCCACCGTGAATTCGATCTCAAGTCCTTAGCAACAGAGATGGGCTTCCAACTCCATTACTATCAACACAGTAGCAAGTAGGATACCAAGAAAATTACCGGGACTCCGGCGTTCCTGAGATCAGAAAAGCCTGTGTCCCGGACGAGTGGATCTCCGGAGCCACAGGCCTGGCTACGCTTAGAAATTCGTGGGCTTAGTTCTTCTTCGGCACAGTGCGGGTGGCGGTCTTCTTCTCTGGATCGAAATAGAGCCGTGGACCTTCCATCGCGTTGGCTCCGAAGAGGACGAACTCGTAGGTATCCTCGCCAGCGCCCTGCTGGGCGTGGATGTCTTGCGGTGGATGCGGGATGATCTGAACATCGCCCGGGCCCATGATGAACTCGTCGACCATCTCCACTTCGGCATGGCCCTCATCGTCGCCATCGTCCAGCCGTCGCCAGATCTGGTAGTTGTCCTTGCCCTCGTAGACCGCCACGATCCCCCAGGTGAAGTGGTTGTGGATGGGGGTGTTGTGATCCGGGCCGAACTTCGCCCGCACCAGGGTCAGGCCGGTTTCGTCGTGGTAGAGCGGTGGAACCTGCTGGCCGTGGTGGACGTTGCCAACCGGGCCGTCTGCTTTCGTCAGTTCCGTGTCCTGGGTAAGCTCTTTCATGCGTGCGGCAATGCGCTCCAGCCCGTCTGGGCCGTCACCATGCTCGGCGATTATTGCCTTGACATCGGTGATGAACGCCTGAACTGATGGATGAACGGATGTAGTTGCCATAGATGCCTCCTGTTACTCGTTGGGTGGGTTCGATCGTGTCTATTCACTATACAAGAGCGCGCTACCCTCTTGATATGTTCCCGATTCACTGCTACGATGCTCATGTTGCGGAGTGCACCGGCACTTCGTGTGCTTCA
>SLFF01000167.1 GCA_007124395.1 Thermomicrobiaceae bacterium
CCGACGGTTCGTCCAGCAGGGCGACACGCTCCACGAGATTCATGTCGACTGGCAGGACGGGTGGTTCACCGAGATAACGACCCCCGTCGACGATAGCGCCACACGGGAATATCTGGAGCGACACGGATATGACCTGCAACCCGGAGAACAGTTCGAACTCCACCCGGGGATCGAGCGATGGGTTCAGAATGTCGATCAGGCGTTGAGTCGTGGCTCGCTGCTGATCATCGACTACGGCTACCCGGCGCAGGAACTGTTCAGTGACCATCGCCGCAACGGGACAGTCCGGGCGTATCACCAGCACGGCGTAACCACCGAGCTCTACCGGGGAATCGGCCGGCAGGATCTCACCGCACACGTCAACTTCAGTGAACTCCAGTGGCAGGCCGAACGGCACGGATTCAAGATGGACAGGCTGACGACGCAGGCCGAGTTGCTGGAATCTCTGGGGCTGGGTGAGCGGCTCTTCGCACTGCAATCGAGCAATTCGATCACCTCGGACGAATACCTGGCGACTCGGGCGGCGGTGCTCCGGATGATCGACCCCGGAGCAATGGGACGCTTCCGGGTAATGACATTGTCCCGATAAATCAGCGTTTTCTCATGGGTAAGGGAGTGTCCTGATCCAGTGGTACCGTTGACTCTATGACCCATAGTGGGGATAGTAGCGCGGTACGAATGGGACTGTAACTCCAGACTAACAAACGCCATACTAGAAATGGTTGCAGGGACGTTCAGCGGCGTTCCAGGGCACCGTCGTCGTTTCTGTATTGGACCTGCAACCATCTCCGACTCTTCCTGGAACCTGCTGGCATAGCAGTCAGCAGTTTTGGGTCAGGCGACTAGACAGCTAGCCGCTCCACGACGAGAGGTACCGGCTTCAGCACCCGGTACCTCTCGTCATGTCTGGCGTTGTATCCTCTCCCACACAAGAATATGGAAAGGATGCAGCGCTATGACGATCGGCATCGCACAGGGTCAGGTACTTCCTGACTTCACCCTCCCGGATACCCACAGCACTAACGTCTCCAGTCGCAGCTACTACATGCGTCGGATCATGATCGTCGGGGCCATGCCTTCGACGGTTGATGCTGACTGGATGAATTGGCTGGAACAGCTCTCCGGGGCCGTTGAATCGATTCCAGAACCTGACGCCGTCTGCCTGGTCCTGACCGCATCAGACTGCCCGGATCTTCCGAAGCTGAATACGCGGGTGAAGGTCCTCTTCGATGACGATGGCGCAGTACGGGCGAAGCTGAATCTCCAGACTGAGTCGGGAGAAGGCTGCCTGATCGTCACCAACCGTCACGGCCTCATCTATCACGTTTCAACAGGCCGACCAGACGACGCGGGAATGAATCCACGCGACCTTCCGGAGTGGGTCGAGTTCGTCGCCTGTCGCTGCTCCTGAGTCCGCAGAAGCTACCCCTGACTGGTCAAACGGCCATGATCGACCATCAGGCAGCGATCCATCACCACATCGAGCCCAGCATCGCTGGCCATCGCAGCCGCCGACTCGTTGACGACGCCGATCTGAAACCAGATCGCTCTGGCGCCGACGGCAACCGCACCCCGGGCAATCTCTTCGACGGCATCTGGTCGCCGGAAGACATCGACGATATCGATCGGATACGGCACGTCTTCGAGCCGCTCATAGGCCGTCTCGCCCAGCACCTCACGAGCGTTGGGGTTCACCGGAACAATCCGGTACCCCTGATCCTGCAGATACTTCGCCACGCGGAAGCTGTCACGATGTTCCTTGGGGGACAGTCCCACCACCGCAATCGTCCTGGCACCAGAAATTACTTGTCGCAGTTCATCGTCCGTCTCGATCCGGGGCATGTTCAACTCCATCCTGATACGACGAGCGGGTGAGCCTGAACGACCCACCCGCCTCCGTTTGCACTGGTCTCGTGAACTCGATCGCGTCGAGCTCTAGCTTACCTTTGCGGCCGCCGCAAAGCCGTTCTCGAGATCCCAGGTCAGATCATCGAGATCTTCGATACCTACGGAGAGTCGGATCGTTCCCGGACCGATTCCGCCAGCCTTGAGTTCCGATTCCGGAAGCTGCCGGTGCGTGGTGCTGGCCGGGTGGATCACCAGGCTCTTTGCATCGCCGACGTTAGCCAGGTGGCTCCAGAGCTGCAGATTCTCGATGAACGCCTGTCCGGCTTCCCGGCCACCCTTCAGATCGAAGGTGAAGACCGCCCCCGGACCCTTCGGCGCGTACTTCTTGGCCAGCGCGTGATACCGGTTGCTCTCCAACCCCGGATAGCTGACCGATTCGACCTGCGCGTGAGATTCGAGGTACTTCGCGACACCGAGGGCGTTCTGGACGTGGCGGTCCATCCGGAGAGACAGCGTTTCCAGCCCGAGAATGAACATGAACGCGTTGAACGGGCTGAGCGCCGCGCCCATGTCACGCAGCGTCTCGGCACGAAGTTTCAGCAAGAACGACAACGGACCGAACGTCTCGTTGAAGACGAGTCCGTGATACGCCTCGGTCGGTTCCGTGAGATCCGGGAACTTGCCGTTGTTCCAGTCGAAGGCACCACTATCGATCACAATGCCACCGATGCTGGTGCCGTGTCCGCCGATGAACTTGGTGGCGGAATGGACCACGATGGTGGCGCCATGTTCGATCGGGCGGCAGAGATACGGGGTGGCAAACGTGCTGTCCACCACCAGCGGAACGCCAGCTTCATTGGCAATCGGCACGACACTATCGAAGTCGAGGATTGTCCCGCTCGGGTTGCCGATCGTCTCGGCATAGAAGATCTTGGTGTTGTCCTGGACGGCATCTCGCCAGTTCTGAGGATCATCCGGATCGACAAGTGTCAGCTCCACCGACATTCGCTTGAACAGATTGCGCACTTGCGCGGTGGTGCCGCCATACAGCGCGTTGGAAGCAACCACATGATCGCCCGGATTGAGAAGCGTCATGAACACTGACATCTGAGCAGCCTGGCCACTGGCGAACGATACGGCACCGATGCCACCTTCGAGGCTGGCAACTCGCTGCTCGAACGCATCCAGGGTCGGGTTCATGATGCGTGTGTAGATGTTGCCGAACTGCTCCAGATTGAACAGTGACGCGGCGTGCTCGGAATCTTCGAAGACGTAACTCGTGGTCTGATAGATCGGCAACGCGCGTGAGCCGGTCTCGGAGTCCGGCTTCTGGCCGGCATGAACCGAACGCGTATTGAATCCGAGCTGTCGTTCCTGCTCGCTTGCTCCCATAGTGCTCTCCTGCTTTCATGTTGATCAAATGAACGATCGCCAACGCGGTTCGTTCACACCCCTGCCCGCATGATTCGTGCATCGCGAACTAGAACGGCGCTTCCACGCCGACTTCTCGTCCGATCTCACGAATCTGTTCAACAACTACTGGATGGACCGGTATTCCGTTGGCCCGTCGATCGGCTTCTGCTTCGTACTCCGGCTCGCCCGGAATCAGCACCCGATCGACCCCGTCCAGAGTCTCCATCGCCCGTAGCTCCTGGATCATCTGGTCGATGCCGTCCTTGAAATCTTCTTCCCTGGCAAAGGCGTCGATCCGCCAGGCCATGAAGGCGTGACCGGTCTGAGTCGGCCCCGGAACTTCATCCCGGCTGCCTTTGACGTAGCGTCCCCACGGGCCACTGGCAAGCTGTCCACAGAGCATCTCGATGAACAGACCCAGGCCGTAGCCCTTCTGTCCGCTCGTCTCCCGAGTACCGCCAAGCGGAGTCAATGCCACAGCCTCATGCGGGTTTGTGGTGATGTTTCCATCCTTGTCGACCGCCCATCCGGCTGGGATCGGCTTGTTGGACCGCTGGGCGATCTCGATCTTGCCCCAGGCCACGGTGCTGGTTGCTGCGTCGAGCAGAATCGGTTTTTCCTTACCAGCCGGGATGGCTGCGGCAATCGGTGCAGTGCTCAGATAGGCGTGTCTGGCACCAGTAGGAACCACCAGTGGGGTGGCGTTGGTCATGGCAACCCCGCAGAGACCGTCTTCGAGCGCCATCGCGGCATAATACCCCGCGATACCGAAGTGGTTGCTGTTCCGGACAGTGGTCATACAGAGACCGATATCCTTCGCTTTGGCGATACAGCGCTTCATTGCTTCGATCGATGCCGGGTGGCCCATGCCGTTGTCCGCGTCGAGCGCCAGCGTGGCCGGGGTCTCGGTAATCACCGTCATCTTCGGATCAGTGTTTACCAGACCGTCTCGCAGGCGATCGGTATACATCTTCATTCGCGGCACGCCGTGGGAATCGATGCCCTGCACGTCCGATGCAATCAACACGTCGGCCACCTGATCGGCCTCTTCACGTTTAACTCCGAAGCCGACCATCACATCAGAGGTGAACTGCCAGAGCGCATCGACCGAAATTCGACTGGTCTCAGTTACCATGTTTTCCGCCTTCACTTCGCCACTTCAGGCCGTACCCCATTGTGACGGCCTCGCCCGCCCATCATACCCGAGAATCCCTCGCGCTTCCTCTATCCTTTCAGCGAACTACTGACGTGAGATCATTGAAATGCGATACTGTAGCCAAATGAGAACGTATTCGCGACGCGTTCACACAAATCGCTTATTGCCTGAAGGTTCGCCGGAACGAAAATCACTTCATCAGGGGAGGAACTCGATGATCAAGTCGGTACTGGTGCCGCTAGATAGCTCCGAACTCGCCGAACAGGCGCTCAGCTATGCAATACCCATTGCTGATCGGCACAATGCCGAGCTCCATCTGGTGTTCGTGATCAATCCAGACGCAGAGGCCTCAGACGAGGACAACGCTCGTGCCTATCTCTCTGAAATCAAAACGAAGCTTCAAATCAATGCGAAAGTACACGTTCGTCTGGGGTCTCCGGCTGACGAGATCATCGAAACAGGCGATGATCTGCCTGACCCGCTGATCGTGATGACCACGCACGGCCGCACTGGAATCGGCCGCTGGATCTACGGATCGGTTGCCGACAAAGTCGTCCACGCATCGGAAGCCCCGGTCCTGCTGCTGCGTTCCGAAGCTGGCGAGCTCGATGGGGGCAACATCGCCCGCATCGTGGCACCGGTCGATGGCTCGGCCTACTCCGAAGCTGCACTCTCGTTTGCCAAGTCGATGGCAAAAACGTTCGATTCAGAACTCCACGTTACCCGCGTAGCCGAGACGGCCAGTCTCTACAGCAGCCTTGGATATGAGACCTATGCGCCGGGCGCAGGTCAGCCGATGACCGACATCGTGGAGTACATGGTGAACCAGGCGCACAAGTACGTCTCGGAGGTCACCGCAGAGCTGCGGGAGCAGGGATTCAACGCACAGGGCGTGGTGCTGGAAGGATTCGCCGGCGAAGAGATCCTTGGCTACGAGCGAAAGGTAGAGCCGCAACTCATCGTCATGGCAACTCGCGGCCGATCAGGCTTCGATCGGTTCGTCTTCGGTAGCGTGGCTGAGCGTGTCCTGAAGTCCGGCAAGACACCTGTTCTCATGGTGAAGCCGCAGGGAGCGCTCGAAGAGTAGATACAGCACCCTCAGCTGGACCGACAGACTCCCTCGCTCCTGAAGAAACAGAGCGAGGGAGTTTTCGTCTACTCAAGCAGATCACATTGGAGTTGACACCCGGTAGTCGGCCACCTCCGTGTAGCCCTGAACAGCAACCGGGGCCGCGGCGAACGCATCGGTGGATCCGGGGCAGACGGAGCTGCCCAGCTACCGGCAGCAAGAATGAAACCTGGCCTGGTGCTGTCTGGCCTGATCGGGGCTACCAGTAGGTCATTGCATCCAGGAACAGGTTACGCAAATCATCCGGGGAAGCCGGGCGGGGCGAGAGCTTGGTCACCCGCTCCTGCGGCAGCGTTCCCTTGACCAGATCATCAACGTCATCCTCGGTAAATCCGACGGCTTTCAGGCCATTCGGCATCTGGACACGCTTCATGATGTCGATTGTCGCCTGGGCCAGGCCTTCACCGATCTCCTCGGGATCATTGGTATCCAGCGGATAGCCGAGCAACGCCGATGCCCACTTATGTCTCTCCGGTGATGCTACCGCGGTAAACCGGAAGACCGCCGGGGCGTTGAGGATCACCGACATACCGTGCGGGATGATCGGCTTGTCTGGCGGATACCCTTCCGGAACATAATCTCGCACCATTCCGGAAACCGGATAGGACATACCGTGCGGCAGATGAACCCCGGCGTTGCCAAAACCGATCCCGGCATACGCCGCAGCAAGGAGCATATCGCTCCGTGCATTCTCGTTTTCCGGATTGAAGACGGCTTCATCGATACTGGCCGCCATCATCTCGATTGCCCGGGCCGCCCAGATATCACTGATCGGGTTGGAGCCCTGGTAGGCTGGCCGATGGGATGGCGTCTGCGCCGCTTCGCGCTGATCGAACGAGACTGCCGTCAGCGACTCCACCGCATGGCTCAAGACGTCCAGCGCTGAACAGGCAGCCACCATCTGCGGCATGCTGCGGGTGTTGTCTGGATCGATGATCCCCAGACTCGGCCGCAACGCTCGATGGGCGATACCGGTCTTGGCGTGCATCTCCACAAAGTCGAAGATCGTCGTGCCGGTCGTCTCGCTGCCGGTTCCGGCGGTCGTCGGGATCGCGATCAGTGGCTTGAGCGGGCCCGGCACTGGTGTGCCTGCACCGATCGGCGGGTTGACGTAGGTCAGGAAGTCAGCGGGATAGGTCGAGTAGAGGTTGGCGGCCTTGGCGGTATCGATGCTCGATCCACCACCGATTGCTACGAATCCGTCGAACCGGCCCTCCACGGCGAAATCGATCGCCTCCCGGAATGACTGATCAGTCGGTTCCACTCTGGATTGATCGTAGAGAACCGCATCGAGCCCCGCTTCTTTCAACGCGGTCATTGCGGTCTCAACCGACGGGCTCGACGACAGGCGGGGATCAGTTACCACCATAACCCGGGTCGATCCCAGCCGGACCATATCCTGACCGACTTCCCGGGTGACTCCGGCACCAAACTTGATGCTGGACGTATCCATTGTGAACGCGGTTTCCTTTGGCATCGGGCACTCCCTGTCTGCTTCGATCGGGCACTGGTTCGATTGCTGCACGTGATTCGGAGGTTATAGCAGACAACCTATCCCAGCGAGTATCGATTGTCCAGTCAGGGAGGCTACTGCGTTATCGAACAGCGCACTACGTCCCGCACCGGGCGACGGGGTGTCGGTTCGCTGCCTGTGGCGTAGCCCATCCGGATGAGGAGTTGGGGAGGGCCGCGGCGACCGGTAACCTGCCGCAGCTCATCACGCAGATCCGGGTTCTGGCACGCCTGATTCATGAACGAGGCAGATACGCCTTCCATCTCGGCCCTCAGTAGCATGCGTTGAAGCGCCTCACCGGTCCGAAACCAGTCCAGTGGTCTGTCCGCCCCGCTTCCGATCACGCAGAGAACCGGAGACGTGCGGAGCAGATCACGGTCGCGTGCCATCCAGTGCTGGCCGGGGTCAGCATCGCGCGAACCGAGGGTTTCCCAATCGAGCGCGGTCGGCACGGACAATCCATATCGTCGAGACGGATCACCCGAGCCAATCCAGACCAGCCGCTCCGCCTGGTAGGCGGCATTGTTGAGATGGAGACAATGAGCCCGCACAACGAGATCGGCAATCTTCGTGCGGGTCTCGATCGATTCGGCGAAGTACAGCCAGCAGCCATACTCCGATGCCGTCCAGATTAGACGACGTTGCAGCTCATGTGGCACCGAACGTGGCTGAAACGGGCGGCGGATCGATCGGCGACGGCGGATACTCCGGAACATCACATCGTCCAGATGATCGGATTTATGTGATCGCCCGATACGGACACGGGCCAGAAGTTCCGGCACATCCGGATCTGGCAGGTATTGCACCGAGACCTCGTTGCCAAAATGCTGAATCGCAACCATCAGGTTGGTCAACGCGGCCCCGCAGCTGATCAGCATATCGCGGCCGTTCGGATCTGAGACCTTCAATAGTCGGGATCGATCGGCAAACAGCTCGATCGCGTCTGCGTGGGCAGTAAACAGCCACGGTTGGGTGTTGTGAACCGAGGGTGCCAGCACCGCATAGTTGATACAGAAGGCAAGCTGATCAGCCCTGGATCCGTTTCGAGGGAAATCTTCATCTCTGGTTTTCCAGGGGTTGTCGCTCAGAAAGTTTCCGGCCATCTGCCCACCCGGCCCCGTCAGTTCAGGCCACGCCACTCCACACAGATTCACACGATAACAATAGATTCAGCCCAGTGACATCGCTGTGACTGACCATCCAGAGGCGTGTAGAAGTCGTTACAGTGTGAGGGGAACGGACGATACCGACGACCTGCCTGGCGCAGATCAGGTCCAGAGCGAGCGCATCTGTGTGGTGACGTCGAAGAGGTCCTCGCCAGCCTGAACCCGCATGATGGCCTGGGCCTCCGGCGACCGTTGAAAGATCGCGGTTCCCGAGCTCAGGTGCCGATTCCAAGCTCTCTCGAAGTGCTGCACCAGATCCCGATTGCGCCCCAGCACGTCCGGAACCTGGTGATAGACCACTCGCTCACCAGTCCGGCCACTACGCATGTAGCGAAGGCCCAGTTGCAGCGATGCGAACACAGAGGCTGGAGGTTCCGAGATATAGCGAGGGATGATGTACCGCGGGGCGATCAGTGGGGACAGCAATTCGTCCAGCGATGTGGCGAAGAGTTCGCTAGCGTGATCGTCGACACCCGTCAGATAGCACCGATAGTAGCCATCATCCTGCACAACGACCTGCAACGAATCCGCAGTGAGCGCGGCAGGCAGCAATCCGGCATCCCGGAGTGATTCCAGAAGTACCAGCCCGAAATCTTCCAGATTCTCCGACGGACCGATCCCGGTGACCGCCGTATGAAATCGCTGCAGCATCCAGTACCCGCCACCGGCGCTGATCGCCACCGGAAGAATCAGCCCGGCCGGCAGCGCGCCGGCAATTCCGGTTCCCACCAGTGTGGAGCCGGCCGCGAACACCGTGAGACCACCTCTGGTCAGGAGATCCCCGGTCAGTGTCTGCCCCGCCTCACCTCTGGCAACACGACGATTGGGAACCCCGAACGAGCGATCGGCGCGAACCCGGATCGTCGTCAATTCAACGTTGTCATACGGCTCGCCGAGCTTCCATCGTTCCCGGGCCAGGAGACGCTCTGTGGCGCGTCGTAGCAGTGTCTGGTTGATCTCCGGAATCTCCTCAGGGAGCGGCGGGCCGAATGGCGATAGCGAATGGTGAACGTGCGAGACGCCGGACTCGATCTCCCCTTCCCGATTCGGGGCGAAGTAGGAGTGATGCTTCCGCACGAACCGGTCGTAATCGGCGGTACCCCGGGGATGATCGGGGTCGATACAGATCACATCCCAGTTGTTGGCGACCTTCTCCGGCAGATCAGGATCGAGCCGGATCGAGCGACCCCGCATCTGATGCACCGCCGTCGCCGAGCTGGCGGTCGTCAGATCAACCAGCACATTGACTCGCCGTGCGTCCCAGCCCTCCCCGAGCAACCCGCGGGTTCCGATCAGACACTGGCAGTGGCCGGACTGAAAGAACTCGGTGATGTGCGGAACATAGCTCCGGGAAGACCAGCCCCCGCCAGGGGCCGAAACTCGCACCGTTTGCCCATCTTCGTCCTGCTGATCGCCGGCCATCCCCGTCAGTTGCAACCGCTCCGCCAGACCAGCATCTTCGCCATGCAACCAGTCTCGAAACCGACGTGCTGTCTCGTTCGAACAGGCAACGGTCTGCGCCGTCATCAGCATAGGGTTCAGGCGAGACACATCACTGTCAGCCAGTAGCGTCTCCAGGAGCAGAATTGCACTTCCAGCCTGTGGATCGAGCACACCCCGGAGTTGAGCCACCAGATCGCTGCTGGTTCGTTCGTAATCGCAGAGGACGAGCGCCCTGAGATCCGGACCGAGTTCGTCTGACTCCACCCCGATGATCGTCGCCGCCGCCAGACCCTTGCTGGCTGAGTGAGATAGCACCCGATCGACCGGTGAGACGTGCCGCCGAATCCCTCGAGCGGTCAGAACGTAGCCGAGCGGCGGCAAGGCAGCCCGGATCTTCTCCCAGGCCGCTTCATCGCGGGGATCGTCACTCAGCCGCAACATATGAACAGCATAGTCTTCGATCAGTGTCACCCAGTCGTCGGCCGTCATCGGTTGTCGATGCGGCTCACGGAGGCGGACACCGTCTGGCGGAGCGATATCGAATCGATGAAACAGCCGCAGTGCAGCTCGAACCAGCTCCGGATTGTCACGTTCGAACCGCACCCAGCTCACCCCGGCACCCGAACTGCCGAACCGCTCCAGCGTTCGCTGATTGATCCACTCCAGAAACGGGCGTGAGGCGAAGCGGTGATCCAGCATCTCCGTAATCAGCTCTTCGAACCGGATGTGCTGCTCGGCAATGTATTCGCCCTCTCGGGAAAGCGGTCTGGTGATGTAGCCGAGTTCCTGATACGGCGCCAGATCGCCTTCCCGTACTACCGCCGGGGTAGGAACCTCGAAGTCCGCATAGCCGAACAACCAGCGGTACAGTCCGGATTCACGCTCGCTGAGATCGCGCGGAGGCGTGGCAGTCAGGCCGACCACCAGCGTGTCGGACCCGATCCGCTCCACCAGCGCCCGGATCAGGTAGCCCCACATCTCGAGCAGGTGGTGACACTCATCCAGCACGATCGTGCAAGATGGGTAAGCGGCGATGCGTTCCACCAGATCCTGGCCATTGGGGTGCAGCAGATCCAGCAGGCGCTCCGGTTCGTCTCCCCGGGCAATCATCCGGCGAACCCGACGTCGGTAGCGGCTGAGATCCCGCCGGTATTGCTGGCTATCGGCACGCTGCATCTGCTCGATCTCCGACCGTGCCTGAGCCAGAGACACACCTCGATCCCGCTGGATCGTCTGAGTCCAGAGGTCAATCACGATCTCGTCGAGTTCTTCGTGCTCGGGGTTGAGATTGCAGAGAGACTGGTAGGTCAGAAAGGAGATCGGGGCATCTGCGTCAGGCTGTAGCGTTGCCGGGACCGAATCTGGCTGGAAATTCTGCCACTCCCGCAGCCACTGGTTCTGCACTGCGGTATTCGGACAGAAGACAACCGCAGGGTTTCCCGCCCGTCGGATGATCTCGAGCCCTACTGCGGTCTTTCCAGCGCCCGGTGGCAACACCAGATAACACCGATGCTGATGGTCCGGGGCACGATTGTCGTACGCATCCAGCGCCAGGGCCTGATAGCGCCGGAATGGCCACCGAAACGACATCTCCTGAAGCTGGCTGGCTACCAAGGATTCCTCAGCAGGCTCGCTCACCAGTCCGATCCCTTCAGTGATCAGGCTGCGGGGCGGGTCTGCTGGCGACGTCGAGGGTGCTCCGGCTTGCGAGCCAGCAAGAACAGAAGTGATCCAGACGCTACTACCCCACCCAGGATCGTGAACGCCAGCCGATAGTCACCGATCGCATCAGCCATCAAACCAGCGACGATCGGCCCGCCCATCATCCCGAACATCACGATCAGGCCAGACAGCCCCATGATGGTGGCGAACGAGCGACGGCCGAAGAAGTCGGCCCGGATCGGCATCATCAAGACACCCCGCACACCGTGGGCAATACCCTGAACCACCGCAAAGATCAACACCATCCAGAATGCACTTGCCCAGCCGAGCATGATGATCGCAAACCCGGAGCCGAGCATGCAGCCGGCTGCCAGATATTGCTTGTTGAGGCGGTCCCCGAGAAACCCACCGAACAGATTGCCGAAAATCGAGAAGGTCGTCAGCAGAGCAATGACACTTGCGCCCCGGGTCAGGCTGTATCCCAGGCTCTCGTTCATGTGAACCACGGCGTGAACCATCACGGTACCAACTACCAGCACACCGAGCGCATGGCCAAATGAAATGAACCAGAAGGCTGACGTTCGCAACGCCTGCCGGGGAGAGAAATCGTAGCGGTCATCGTACTCGATCGCCTTGACCGCGGCCTCATCAGTCTCGTCGATGACTTCGCCGTCAGGGCGTAGCCCGTACTGCTCGGGAGTATGCCGGAACACCTGAGCCAGAGGAATGCCGACTACCAGCACCAGAATACCGGACCCGAACGCGGTTTCTCGCCAGCCAAACGTCGAAAGCGAGACCGCAACGGCTGGAACCATCAGCCCACCAAGGCCCATACCAACATGGACAATGCCCATCGCCGAGGAGCGCCGCTTCTGGAACCAGTTGACGACCGTAGCGCCGATCGACTTGAACCCGGCCATACTGACGCCGACCGCCATGAGCAAGAAGGTTGCGTAGAACGTCCAGAGTGAGTTTATCTGGCTGAATGCCAGAAACCCGATCCCGAAGAGCACCATGCCGATGGTCATCACCATCCGCGGGCCCCACTTATCGAGCATCCAGCCCTGGATCGGGCCGAGCAGGCCGCTCTCGGCCTGTTGGGCGGAGAAGGCAACGGAGAACGCAGTACGGCTCCAGTTGAACTCCTGCTGCATGACAAGTACGTATGAGCCGAAGGCCTGCATCAGCAAACCGGTTGTAATCGCCTGAATCCAGATACCGGCGGCAACGATCCACCAGCCATAGAACAGGCCACTGGTTCGACGTCGCACCCATTCGGTGCTGATCAACGAGAGTTCCTCTTTCATTGGCCCTGGAGATGCAGGCGGGGAGCGTGCATCTCGTTTCCCGTGCGCCGGGATGCGCGCCGGGAACTACGACAGATTCGTATCCTTTTCTACCACGCGGTAGACAATCGTCAACTGTCGCAGACAGGTGTATGCGAGCGTTCTGGTCACTCCGCCGGTGCGTCGTACCACTCGGGAGGTCCGACATTGGTGATGCTGATGTGCGTCATCGACATGCCAGGTGCTGCGCCGTGCCAGTGTTTTTCGCCCGGGCCGGTGTAGATCACATCGCCGGGATAGATCATCGTCTCTTCGTTCTCATCGCCAACACGTCCTTCCCCATCGAGCACAAAAAGAATCTGCTCTCCCGGGTGCATATGCCAGTGCGTGCGGGCGCCGTTCTCGAACTTCACCACCGAGAGACTCATTCCACCTTCGCGCTGGGAGTCCATGACTCGCTGAAGCCAGACTTCGCCGGTGAACGTATCACCCTGTGATGCGCGAGTCTCGCCCTTTCGCACAACCTTCACGGCCAACTCTCCCTCGTTCCTCTCGAAACCGACTCAAATCAACAGCCTCATCCTAAATGAGTCGCTGTGGTGTGTCTACGAAAACACGACCGTTCCGGGATCAGAACTGCGCAATGATTGCCCCGCCCGCTGCAGTCAGAATCACCACCAGCCAGGGTGGCAACTTCCAGAACGCCAGCAACGCAAAGGCAACCAGTGCCAGTGCGAAATCGAGCGGGCGCAGAATCGCGCTGGTGAAGACAGGATCGTAGAGCGCGGCCAGCAGAAGGCCGACCACCGCGGCATTGATCCCTTTCAGGGCGGTCTGGAATCCGACCCGGGTACGCAGTTGATCCCAGAATGGCAGCGCCCCGAATACGAGCAGGAACGACGGGACGAAGATCGCCACCAGGGCGATCGTTCCGCCAATCCATCCTGCCGGTGACATCGTGGAGACCGCACCCAGATAGGCCGCAAACGTAAAGAGTGGTCCGGGCACTGCCTGAGCCGCACCGTATCCGGCCACGAAGTCATCTGGATGCACCCAGCCCGTCGGAACCACTTCCGACTGGATCAGCGGGAGCACCACGTGCCCACCACCGAAGACCAGCGATCCGGTCCGGTAGAAGCTGTCAACCAGATCGAACGTGTAGCTATCCACTACCAGCCTGGCCAGCGGTAATCCACCAAGCAACAACAGGAATACGACGATACTGCCGATGGCGAACGTCCGGCTGATCGGCACCCTCAACGCGGTAATGGTTCCCAGTTCGCTGCGAGCCAGAAAGAGCCAGCCAATCAGACCACCGAGCACGATCACGCCGACCTGCATGCCGACTATAGGCCAGGCGAGCACGAGAATCGCCGCCGCGACCGCGATGCTGGCCCGTTCCCGATCCGGGCACAGATTGGTCGCCATTCCCCAGAGCGCCTGAGCAACCACGGCAACCGCCACGATCTTCAATCCATTCAGCCATCCAGAATCGGCAATATCGCCCCAGGCCGATACGCCATAGGCAAAGAGGATCAAGATGATCGCCGATGGCAGGGTGAACCCAAGCCAGGCGCCCAGCGCTCCCCTGATGCCTGCCCGCGTGAGCCCAATCGCGATGCCAACCTGACTGCTGGCTGGCCCGGGTAGAAACTGACACAGCGCCACGATATCGGCGTAGGTCTGCTCGTCGAACCACTTCCTGCGCTCGACGAACTCCTCGCGGAAATACCCGAGGTGCGCCACCGGCCCACCGAATGAGGCAAATCCCAGCCGGGTAAAGATCGAGAGCACCTGCAGTGCCGATCCGCGTCCATCGAGTTTAGGCTCCGGCTGATCCTGTTCTTTCTCGGGTGCGTCGGACATCCACCTGCTCCCAACCTCGCAAACATCATCCGAACGGCTGCCGCGCTCCACAACCGGCACCGGGAAATGTCGCGCAATCCGGGCAGAACGTCAATCAGATCTATCGGGATGACATGTCAACACCCGGCTGTCGCCGGATGCGGTACCATTCCACGCCGGAGTAGCGGTCTGACTTGAACGGATGAGCCAGCGTGGAACGAGTACCGTCACTTGAGAATCCAGAACGCATTCTGATCGTCGGCGCGCATCCGGATGATCCCGACGCATTCTGTGGCGGGTCCGTTGCCGCATGGACCGATAGCGGCGCCGAAGTCTGGTATGTGGTGGTCACGTCGGGAGACAAAGGGATTCCGGATACCGAGACCGATCTGGAAACATTCACCGAGA